>CAJUSU010000013.1:0-10571 GCA_910589185.1 uncultured Clostridia bacterium | reverse complement strand
TCCTTAAATTTTCCAATTCTAATTTCAGGTCCCATTGTATCTAGCATAAGAGCGACTGTTTTTCCTATTTTTTCTCTTACTTGTTTTACTGTTTCTATTCTAGGCTCTTGATCTTGATAATTTCCATGTGAGAAGTTAATTCTAGCAACATCCATTCCTGCTAACATTAATTTTTCTAAAACTGCTGGTTCATCTACTGCTGGTCCTATTGTACAAATAATTTTTGTTTTCTTCATATTGTTATTTCCTCCATTTTATTTTTTAGCTTATATATTTTATCACTTTTTATCAAAAAATGCTACTATTTTTGAAAAAATATATCTATAACCAATTAAAGCTATAGATATATTTTTCTTTTGACTTATTTTGTAATCCATTTAATTAAATTCAAGTTAGCAGAATCTAAAATCATTTCATGCTTTGGCATAACTCTAAAGGTATATCCATAATTTCCACCATTTACTAAGTTTACTTTTCCTTTATAAGTATATGTTCTGTTTTCCTCATCAGCATTCTCTAGCGTTAATGGGATAATGCTAATATCGTCCACTACGCCATTTTCATCGATTCTTCCATAATACACTTGTGCCTCAATATTTTCTTTATCTATATTAGATAATTGAACCTTACATCTCACTTCAATGTTATTCCCAGCATCAACTGTAATATTGTCTAAATTATTTTCTTGCGTAATTTGAATATCTTTCCATGTGTTTTGTAGGCTCTCTTTCCATTTATTAAATCCACCTACTTTTTCTAAGTCCGTATAGTAGTTATCGTACAAATTACATAATGGAATATAAAGCTTATCTACATAGTCTGTTAGCATTCTAGAGGTACTAAATCTACCACCTGTAGAAATAATAGAGTCTTTCATGTATTGCATCCATCTATCAGAAATTCCTTTTTCGTCTCTATCATAATACATTGGTATAATTTTATTTTCTAAAGTCTCATAAATACTTTGGCTATCTGCTCTATCTTGTGTTTCATAATCTGGATATTCTGCATTTGTTCCAATTGTCCATCCATTTTTTGAGTTATATCCTTCTGCCCACCATCCATCTAAAACACTAAAGTTGATAACACCATTGACTGATGCCTTTTGACCACTAGTACCTGAAGCCTCCATTGGTCTTCTAGGAGTGTTAAGCCATACGTCCACACCACTAATTAAATATCTGGACATCGCAATATTGTAATTTTCTAGTACAAATATTTTTCCTTTGAATTGTGGCTTCATAGAAATTTCATGAATATATTTAATTAAATCTTGTCCCTCTTTATCTGCTGGATGCGCTTTTCCTGCAAATATAATTTGAACTTTGCGGTTTTGGTTATTTAAAATCTGCGTAATTCTTTCTAAATCTTTAAAAATTAAAGTAGCTCTTTTGTAAGTAGCAAATCTTCTAGCAAATCCAATTGTTAATACATTTGGATCTAGGCTATTTACCATATTCATAATGTCATCATAGTGGTAGCCATATCTCCTTAGGCGAGTCACTGTATTTTCCTTTACTAAAGCTAATAACTTCTCTTTTCTTTCTTGATGTGCTTGCCATAATTTGTCATTAGGAATGTCTTGTATTTTTTTCCATACTTCATCATCATAAATTTTGTCTTGCCAGTATGGAATTAAATATTTGTTATATAATTTTTTAAGTCCTGGAGCAAGCCATGAACAAGTATGTATTCCGTTAGTGACATAAGTAATTGGTGACTCATTTGCTGCGATTTCTGGCCAAACTTCGCCAAATAATTCTCTTGAAACAGCACCATGTAACTTACTCACACCATTTTTCTTGCCTGCTACTTTTAATGCTAGAATTCCCATATTAAATCCACTATTTAATGGAGCATTTGGTTTCATTCCCATTTCAAAAAACTCTTGCTTGGTAATTCCTAATTTGTCCCAATAATCTTTAAAATATCTCTCTACCAATTCTAATGGGAATATATCATTTCCTGCTGGAACTGGTGTGTGTGTTGTAAATACTGTTTTACTTGACACAATATCTCTTGCAATTTGGAAAGAAATTTTCTTTTCTTTCATTAATGTATAAATGAGTTCTAATATTAAGAAAGAAGAATGCCCTTCATTCATATGATAAATGGTTGGATTTAATCCTAATGCTTTTAATAAAGCAACACCACCTTGACCAAGTACGATTTCTTGCTGAATTCTCATTTCTTGGTCTCCACCATATAAAGTTCTGGTAATCTCACGGTATTCTTTTGTATTTTCATCAATATCAGAGTCTAACAAATATAAGTCTACTCTACCAACTGTAATTTTCCATGCTTTTAAATACAACTTTCTTTTTGGAAGTTGCAAAGCTACTAAGATATCTTTATCATTGCAGTCTTTTACCCTTGTTAATGGTAAACTTTCTGCATCAATATCATAATATTCAGTTTCTTGTTGCCCTACTCCATTAATTTTCTGATGGAAATATCCATTTTTATATAGCAATCCTACTGCTACTAATGGAATTCCTAAATCACTAGCAGATTTTAAGTGATCGCCTGATAGAATACCAAGTCCTCCAGAATAGATTGGTAAAACTTGGTCTAATCCATATTCTGCTGAAAAGTAGGCAATTAAATTGTTACGATTATCAGGATATTTTTTTGCAAACCATGTATTTTTACTTTTTCTATAATCTTCAAAGTCTTCTACAACTTTGTCATATTCTTTTAGAAAGTTGGCACTTTGTGCTGCTTCTTCTAATTTTTCTTGTGACACAGATTTTAAAAACTTAACAGGGTTTTTCTCTGACCTCTCCCATAAGTCAATATCAATTTTTTTAAATAGTCTTAAAAATTCTGTATTCCAAGACCACCAAAGGTTATAGCTAATCTCAGATAATTTTTCAATTCTTTTTGGTAATTGCGGATTGACTGTAATGCGATTAAATACATACATATTTAATTCCTCCTTAGTACTTTTTGGTAATTCTTTTGTAATTTTGTCTCTTATTTTTCTTTTTATATTATCTATTAAGATAGGAAATTTGTCAATTGATTTTTGAGTAGATTTTTGGAAAATTTTTAGAAATGAAAAAGTGATATAGTTTTGGTTTGCTATATCACTTTTTGTGTATTTAAAATGTATTATTTTATTGGATTTAGGCCCTAGATGCAAAAACCAGGTGCAACCCCAGTAGTGTTGCTCGCGTCGCCACTGTAGGCGACATCGCCATCGTTGCTGACATAGCAGAAGGTGCTGCTGTAGTGGTAACCAGGTGAACGAAGCCCCCAGTGGTTCGAACTGCCTGAGGAAGACGTCTTCTTTATACGATTTGTACTACCTGCATCATATGCCTCTGTCGCGTTCTTTTGATAGTACATATACTGACTCCCCTCACTTGTGATTGCTACTCCATATGCTCCTGATTGATATCCACTATTTACTATTTCGCTTGATGCTAACAACCACAAATAATCGTTGCATGTACTTGTACTTGCTGTATTATATGTTGGAATGTATGTTTTTGCTACTTGTTTGATGTAACTCTTATTGCTTAAGTTTGCTCCTAAGCCTCCTATTGCTCCACTTTGGGCTGCTGCATTTGTTGTGTATCCGTTTAAATCTTTTCTCATCTGTGTATTTGCCCAGCCTCCGCTGTTTGTGCTGCTTCCATTCATACTCTTGTATGTTGTTCCTGTCATAAAGTCTAAGAATTCGAATGAGATACTTGCCTTTGTGTGGTTTCCTCCGTACACTGCTTTATTGACTAAGTCATCATGTTTAAATCCTAATACTCTTACTCTTTTAATTTCTCCGTTATATTCTGCTTCAAATATATCGCCTGGCTTGATGGTATATCTTTTTCCGTCCACTACTACTTTTACTTCTTCTGTTTCACTTGTAATAGTATCGTCCTTTGCAATCTCTTTCGCTATCTTTTCAATAGTTGCCCAGTCTGATTTGATATTTTCGATTGGCTCATCTGTTGGTTCTGTTGGAGTACTTATTCCTCCATTCCCTGTTCCATTCAAATATTCGTTTACCATATTGTCAATGGAATTCATATATTCTTGTTCATTTTTTACTGCTTCTTCTGTTTTATTTTTTGCTTCTTGCGCTTTTTTGAAGATACTGTTGTCTCCCATTGTATACATGATTGTTATTCCTGCCAATATTAATAGTACTACTATTGTAACTACCAATGCTACTAACGTAATCCCGCTTGTTTCCTACATTCTTTTTCATTTATTTCCTCCTTTTTCTTTAGTATTTACTTCTTCCTTATTTTTATGCACTATAGGTATATTTTATTTCGCACTATGGTTATAACATTTCGTTTTATTTTATCAATACATGTCATAATATGTCAATATATCATAAAAAAAACTTTGGACAATTTGAAGTCCAAAGTTTCTATTTTATTTCTAAAAATTCAATTTCACTTTTTTTGTATTCTTCTGGTTTTAATCCCACTTTTTTATCCATTTTGTCCAGTAATAATACTAAAGCAATTGTTAAGAAGCAACCAATAATGCACATCGTTCCTGCAGAATCAATATTTCTTAATAAAAAGGAGGCAAATAAGGAAATAAGTGATCTTGCTATGCTTTCTGTTAGATTGTAGCATGAAGATATTTTGTTTCTTAATGAAGAAGTTGTAAAGTTATTTAAATATCTCTTTATTAATGTGTAAAATGGTCCTTTTACAATAAACTGTACCATATAGAGTATAATCACTGCTATTAATGTAAAATTATATGGTAATTTTAGTGCAACTGTTATCCCTACCAAAATACAAGATACTGCTGTTGGAAAAGATAATACTGCTAATGTTTTATTATGAAAACGGTCATGAATTCTATTTTGATTTTTAGCAGCTATACCAGACAAAAGACCTAGTGCTGCAAAAATAATTCCATAATATTGTTCTGGCACATTTAATTGTTGTAACACTCCACTTCTTAGACTTGTTAAAGTTCCTAATAGTCCTGCAAACATTGCTCCAAAAACAAGTAAATATTTTAGTCTACTTGATTGAAACATATAGCGGAAAGACATTTTTAATTCTTTAACATATGCTTGTACTCCTTGTGCTTTTTCTGTTTTTTTGACTTCATTAAACTGATATGCTATAAAGGCAGATATAATGCAACTAATTAGTGCAAAAACTAATGGTATATATGGATTAACAATATATAAAAAACCTGAAAGTACAGACGAAATTGCATCTAAATAATAATACCACGAACCACCTTTGCCATCTATTTTTGAAAACCTACTTCCCCTTTTTTCGTCTTTTGGTAAAGAATCATATAATAAATTCGTCTCAGCAATTCCCTTAATGTCAAATGCTACAGCTGAAAAGAATTGCGCAATGATTAAATACATCAAATTAGAACTCATCATAAAACAAACTACTGAAAGTCCATTTATTAAATTTGCAAAAATAAGACTTTTTCTTTTTCCTATTTTCTCAATTAAAATAGTTAATGGCATTAATAAAATCGATTTAAAAATTGGATAGGTAGCATCTGCTAATAAGACATCAGCTGCGCTAATGCCTTTTGACTGTGTTAGAAACAAAAATAGTATGGTATAAAAAAATAATAAATCCCATGCAATTGCTTTATATATGGGAAATAATCTGACGTTTTTTTCTTCTTTCGTTTCCACTTTATCCCTCTCACGAAACAATTTTTACAATATAAAAATTATACAAATATTTGTTAAATTTTGTCAAGTAAATGGGAAAACAAATTAACAAAATCTAAAGAAAAATTAATAAACTTTTAATAGCATTTTATAAGTACAAGCTGTATAATAAATTTATGAAGTATAAACAAGCCATGAAAGGAGAAAGAAATATGAAAAAATGGATTTTAAGAATTGTGTTACTTTTGTTAGTTGTTATTGGGATTATTGGTGGTATTTTTGTTTATAATGGTCATCAAGTATATCAAGATGCTATAAATGCTGTTAGCCTTTCTGATAAAGTAGATAAAATTCAAAAAGATGAAAATTATATTAAATTAGAGGACTTACCTAAAGATTACAAAGATGCAGTTATCTCTGTGGAAGACAGACGTTATTACAACCATGGTCCTATTGATTTAATTGGTATTTCTAGAGCTATTTTTACCAATTTAAAGAATCAACAATTTTTAGAAGGTGGCAGTACTATTTCACAACAGGTAGCTAAGAATTTATACTTTGTTTCTCCTAATGAAAATGCTGCTCTTCGTAAAGTTGCCGAAGTGTTTATGGCAAATGACTTAGAAAATGCTTA
The DNA here is from genome assembly GCA_910589185.1 of uncultured Clostridia bacterium. Taxonomy (GTDB): domain Bacteria; phylum Bacillota; class Clostridia; order TANB77; family CAG-508; genus CAG-273. Next base: position 4,314 of record CAJUSU010000013.1, on the reverse strand, counting down.
TGGTAAAGATACTGTACTAGAGTTATATGTAAATACAATTTATTTTGGAGATGGTTATTATGGTATTCAAGAAGCTAGCCAAGGATACCTCAAAAAGGATGCAAAAGATTTAACTTTATTTGATGCTACTATGATGGCAGGTATTCCTAATGCACCAAGTGCCTATGCTCCTACTGTGAATATGGATTTAGCTTTAAGTAGGCAAAGAAAAGTTATTTCTACCATGGTAGAAAACAAATATATTTCTCAAGAACAAGCAGATAAATTAATCAAACAACAAGATGATTTTAAATTACCTAAAAAATAGATGTCCGATTGGGGACGTTAGTTTGTCAGACAATATTATGTAAATGTCCGATAAACTAACGTCCCCAATCGGACACAATGAAACAAAACATACTTATTCTTCTATCCAATCTAGAATATCATAATATACTTTTTCTTTAATATCTTCATTTAATAATTCATGTCTTTTTCCTTTATACAATTTATGTGACATGTTCTTATATCCAATTTCTTTTTCTAAAAATTCATAAGCGCTTATCCACTTTTTCAAATTCCCAATGACAGGGTCTTCGTCTCCTGCAATAAAGAAAATTGGTAATTCTAAATTTTGCTTTTTCCATTCTTTTTTTGAATAAGTTTTTTGCACTAGTTTATATAAATTTTGAAATCCATTTAGTGTAAAAATATATCCACATTTCTTATCTTGATTATATTTTTCTTTATTTCTTTCTTCACTACTAATCCAACAGTTATCATCTTTTTTCTCTTCTTTAAATTTTTTAGGATAAGAAGAGAAAGTTAGTTTTTGCATTAGCTTGCTTCTATATTTTTCTCCTTTAAATATTTCTATTATTTTTGCTAACAAAATGCCAAATCCAGCACCGATATTTCTACTAGGAGAACCACAAACAATTAATTTATTAATCTCATTATCATATTTTTTTAGATAGCATCTTACTACCAAAGATCCCATACTATGCCCAAAAAGGTATACTGGCAAATTGGGATGTTCTGCTTTTATTTCTTCAGTTACTTGATGTAAATCTTCCACAATATAATTAGCAGCCTTTTCATAGAAATATCCTAAATCATCCTCAGTCTTCACACTATCTCCATGTCCTCTATGATCATGGATAACCGCTATATATCCATTGTTTACTAAAAATTCCATAAAGGGATAATAACGTTCTTTATGTTCTGCCATTCCATGCGAAATTTGTACAATTCCCTTCACTGGCTCGCTCTCTGGTAACATAATCTTCATAGCTAGAGGCAATTTATCGCACTTAGATTCTATTTTTTTATCAATTTGTTTCATGCTCTATTTCTCCTATAATATTTTTGGACTTTCGACTTATTGTATCATATCTTTTAAAAAATGCAATACAGAACTATTTTTGTATGTTAATCTCATTTTATTTCTCTTTTTTGAAGATTTTTCTTATATTATTTATAACGATTTGTTTTGATTTTTGCAATAACATTTTGTTATACCTTATAATTTCTTTAGTAATATTTTATTATTATGTTTTAGGGGGCTAAAATATGAAAACTCGTATTAAAGATTTAAGGGAAGATCATGACCTTACTCAAAAGGAATTAAGTAAGTTTCTTAATATTTCACAGGTTGCATATTCTTATTATGAACTAAATAGAAGAAACATTCCTTTAGAATTGTTAGCAAAATTAGCAGATTATTACCATACTAGTGTTGATTATCTATTGTATCGTACTGACGACATTACACCTTATCCAAAGGATAATAAGCAAAGTTGTAAAGAAACAGCTGTGGTATAAAAATTTGCCTTTTATTTATGATGAAAACCCAATATCACATTTTGATACTGGGTTTTTTCATATTTTCCTTCTATAATTCTAATAGCTTAAATAATCACTAACAATAATACTTTGCTCATTTGCATTTATCGTTACTTCTGCTCCAATAGGAATAATACTGTTTCCGTGCATATGTCCAAAGTCATTAGTTTTTACTACTGGAACATTTGAATTTATTTTTCTTAATTCATCTACAATGCTATATTTATTTTCCTCTATATTTTGTAATTGATATATATAACCAAAAACTATTACTTTGTTAAAAACATTCATTTGATTATATTGTTCTAACATTGAGTTCCACTGTATAATATCTGAATGAAAGCCTTCTAAAAATAGCACTGCATTTTCTATATCTGGCATATATGGTGTTCCTAATAATTTTAATAAACATCTGACATTTGTTCCATATATTTTACCTTTCACTTCTTCATTTTTAAAATCAATAAATTGTCTTTCTTCATAAGGAAGAATAGTTTTATTACCATTAAATAATTTATCAATAATCTCATTTTTATCATAATCTGTAACTTCATCTTTTCCAAACCAAACATAATCTTGACAGTGAAAAGTTATGAGTCCAGTCATTTTATTTATTGCACATAGTAAAACTGTAATATCACTCATACCTAGAAAAATTTTAGGGTTATTTTTTATATTTTCAAAATCTATATATGGTAATATTCCATTTACCATATCTCCACCTTTTACAGTAAATATTGCTTTAACTTCTTTATCGCTAAACATATTATTCAAATCTTTTGCTCTTTCTTCTGGTGTCCCTGCACAATAATTATCTTCTGAAAATAAATACTTTCCATATTTTACTTTTAGCCCTAAACCCTCAAAATACTTAGTTGCATTTTCTAAAAATTTTATATCCTTGCTCTTTAACGCTTTATCAGGAGCAATAACACCGATTGTATCTCCAACTTTTAATTTATTTGCTAACATTTTATCCTCCTAGTAATTTTCTCTTATAAAATCAAACAATCTTTTATATTCTTCTTCATGTATGAGTAATCCTTCTGCTCTTTCTTCAACCATTTTTTCTAATTCTTGAAAATGAACATATTTAACTTCTGATACTTCATTATCTTCAAAAATATATTCTTCTATCTCTTTATCACAATTTAGTAAATATACATATTGAAATTCCATATTTTTAAGATTTTTTGTGCTTTTGATTGTTACAATATACTGTAAATCTTTTTCTTCTACTGCAATTCCCAATTCTTCCTTCAATTCTCTAATAGCTCCTTCAATCACTGTTTCCCCTGTTCTAATATGACCCGCCCCAGAGATATCCCAACAATTTGGATGTGATTTTTTAGTTGCACTTCTTTTTTGTAGTAATAGTTCTCTTTTATCATTTATAATCCAAATATGTGCTGTTCTATGAAAATTACCATCTTCGTGCGCTTGCATTTTTTCTTTTATTTCTCCTGTAGAATTATTATTCTCATCAAATATATCTATATATTCCATAATTACTTCCTATCTTTTAAGTCTTGTTATACATTTCAATTTCTAATATTTCCATAATATTGATCTCTTTTTATATTTTTCATAACTATCACATAAGTTTAGAGTTGTTTTATTTTTTATTTTTTTCCTTGGTATAATATATATTGATAAATCGGTAGATACTATAAAAAGCAAATCAATTTTTGTGTCTATAACTGTCTTATAAGTAGTCCCTTTCGTCCCTCCACAGCTTTTTAGTGCCACCTGATAATGTCCATATTTAGTTTTGCAACTTGTTGTTTTTACTTGTACGGTTTCTAGTATATTATCTTTTTCAACTATTAAATCATAGTCTTGTGTATCATTCAATGGAATAGATACAGTATATCCATTTGTTGTGAAGTATGCAATAGCAATTCCTAGTCCAAAATTTCCTTGACTTTTGTTATCTACAAATTCCATTCTTTCTCCTTGGATAAAACTTTTGTTCTTATATTGAAAATTTTAAAAGCAAGTCTTTTGAACTTGCTTTTGGTGGGCAGGGATGGATTCGAACCATCGTACTCAAATGAGAACAGATTTCTTACTACTATAGTTTTCACTACCACCTCTGTGTTTGTAGTCTGGACTTTCTCTTTATCTTTATCTTTTTATAAGATACCAGGTATAAAGTCTCTACACTCGAAGATTTTTATCTTCTAGCTCGGGATTATCATCAGCCTAACTGTTAAGACTTCCCCGAATTAGCCTAGTTTTCATCACATAATTACTTATGTGAGCTGCAATTTCTGATTTTTTGATTTTTAAAATCAAAGCCTACAGTCTGCCGCCTTTAGCCACTCGGCCACCTACCCATATATTTAATTTTTTTGCACTTTCTTATTATACCTTTATGTTAGCATTTTGTCAAGCTTTTCCCTTTATCTTCCCTTTATTTTTTGCTACTCTAAAAATATAATTGGTGCGCCATCAAGGATTCGAACCTTGGACCCACCGGTTATGAGC
>CAJUSU010000012.1 GCA_910589185.1 uncultured Clostridia bacterium | reverse complement strand
AAAATTTAATTTTATTCCCTCATAGGTATTAAAGTGCCGATATATATATATATACTCTCGCAAGGCTTTTATGCTATTTGTTATCATTAGTCCCTCCCCTTTTCTTTTGTATCGCTTCTTTCCATAAAATTATATAAATAAATTTCTAAAAGGTCAATAGTTTTTGTAAAAAAAGTTTCGGTTGTTGCCGAATTTTTTTTATAATGATAAACTAGTACAAATTAGTACAATTTAGTACAAAGTTTAAAAGGAGGTATTTTACTATGAAAATGTATTCATGGAATGTAAATGGATTAAATTCATGTATTGAAAAAGGATTTTTTTCATTTTTTAATTCTTCTGATGCGGACTTTTTCTGTATTCAAGAAACAAAATATCAAGAAGTCTTACCTTCATTACCTGGATATTATCAATTTTGGAATTTCTGTTCAAAGAAAGGATATTCTGGTACCGCTATATTCACAAAACACAAGCCTCTATCTGTTTCTTATAACATTGGAAATGATGACTTTGATGTTGAAGGACGAATCATTACACTTGAATATAATTCGTTTTTTCTTGTAACTGTATATGTTCCTAACTCTCAATTGGGTATATCTCGCATTAATTACAGAATGGAATGGGATGAGTTATTTATTGATTATATTTCTAATTTGAATAATATAAAACCTGTTATAATATGTGGCGATTTTAACATTGCTTTTTCTGAATTAGATGTGTGCCATTCTATCACTTCTTCTTTAGAATTTATTGATGACCAAAGAATTGAATTTGAAAATTTACTTAATGTTGGTTTCATTGATTCTTATAGATATTTTTATCCTAATGTAGGTAATTCCTTTACTTGGTGGAATGTTGGTAAAGACTCAAAAGCAAACAATATTGGTTGGCGACTAGATTATTTTTTAGTATCTGATTTTTTAGAAGATAAAATTCTGGATGCACATATACACTCACAAGTTGATTGTTCTGACCACTGTCCTATCAGTTTAGATATTAATATTTTGGAGGTGGATTTATGAGAATAACATCAAATACAATTAATTTTCCAGATGAGACTTTAGCAGATATGTGGAATTCCTTTGATTGGAATTCTGCAGAAGAAAAAATCCTAAAGTGGCAAAAGCTCCTTTCTATTGCTGCATTTAAAAGTAAGCAGGACCAAGTCAAAAAATTAAGTATTCGCATTGTTTCTTCTATTGAGGCAAAAGCATTAGCAGTTCACAAAGTTTCTGAAGTCTTAAAATCTTCCCCAGGTATAGACAATGTTCGCTGGATAAAAGCTTCGGATAAAATGAGAGCTGCTATTTCTTTAACACCCTACAATTATAAATCCAAGCCATTCAAAAGGTTTGTAATAAATGATGCACGCTCAAGTAAGGAACGAAGAATTGGTATTCCATCAATGTATGATAGAGCTATGCAAGTTTTATATTCAATGGCTTTAGAACCTATTTCCGAGGCTACTGCTGATAGAAAGTCTTTTGCTTTTCGAAAAGGTAGATCCGCTTTGGATGCTCATGCACTTATTATGGATTTATTAAAAGAGCCAAATGCTCCAGAATGGTTTTTAATATGTGATGTTAAATCTTGCTACGATTCTATTAGTCATAAGTGGTTATTAGATAATATTCCAATGAATAAGCATGTTCTAAAGGAATTTATTGAGGCTGGAATTGTTTTCAATAATGAAATATTCCCTGTTGATACTGGTATTTCTTTAGGATGTAATATTTCTCCATTATTAGGAAATATGACTTTAGATGGTATTCAAAAATTACTTTATGATTTACAAGCTGACAAAGAACACATTGATTACTTTGATGGTTATGCCGTTAGATTCGCTGACGATATTTGTATTTCTGCTCGTTCAAAAGAAACTGCAGAAAAATATCTACAAGCTATTAAAGAATTTCTTGCTATTCGTGGTTTAGAATTATCATCAAAAAAAACACATATAGAACATATTAGTAATGGATTCGACTTTTTATCACGCTTTTATTGTAGACTCAATGGTCATGTTTATTGCATTCCATCTGAAAAGGCTGTTAGCAATTTTGAAAAAGATTTGGAAGAACTGATTCTTAATCCAGAAACCAAATGGTCACAAAAAACACTAATTCAATCTATTAATGCAAAGTTACATGGCTGGGCTTCATATCATCGTGTCGAAGAATCTGCTGAAATTTTTAAGCATATTGATATTTTAGTTTCTGCTCTTTTGTTAAAGCTTATGAAGAATATTTATCCAAAAAAAGACACTAAAATGTTAATAAACAAATATTGGTATAAGGATTCTTTAGGTAGACAGAATTTTACATTAACAACAAATAAAAATGTTCAAGTTATTAATTTAGAGGATGTTGTTTTAGTTGAACATAAAAAAATTGATACAAAAAAAAATATTTTCCTTGACCCTGATTATTTTATGGATAGATTGGATTCTCAAGAGATGTTAAAAGTTAGTGGCAAATATAAATCTGTATGGGATAGACAAGATGGAAAATGTTATTACTGTGATAAAAAAATTAGTCCTGACCAATCTCGTAGGATTATATTTAAAAAATTATCTAAAGATAAAACTATTAGGAATATGGCTTATGTGCATGAATTTTGTATAGAAGATGAAATTTTATTTGTTGACTCTGATTTGATGCATTTGCGTGATATTGATGTATATCAGATTATTAATGACATCCAAAATGCTGATAATATAAAACAACGAAAACGAAAGAGTATTTATGAAAATTTATTTGAGTATTTTGCAAATTGTAATAAACAAACCTTTGCTTTAAAATTCAAAGATATCGAAAATATTCTTGAATCTAAACTTTGTGATTCTGCTTATAAGCACTCATGCTATTGGTATAGAAAGGGAACAGGTCTTTTTTCCGATAGTTGGCTTGATAATGGTTATTCTATTCAAAAATTATATTTAGATAAGCAAAGGGTTGTTTTTAAACGAGAAAAGAAGAAAAGTTCAAAACTAACTATTCCTGCTCCTATTCTTTCTTCTAAATTACCTAATTCTGCAAAATATGAATTGGAACATTTTTTTGATTATATATTAAAAAAATATGGATTGTAAATATTTCATAATTTCGGTTTTATCCGTTTTTTTCGGTTGCGTTCGAAACCTTTTATTTATACCTTTGCTATACTTTTTTTGGAGGTATGGCAATTATGCAATTATCTGAAGCAATACGAAAACGAATTTTAGAATTAATGAAAGAAAATAATATTAAAACTATAAATGCGGTTACTAATCTTGCTGGAATTTCTAATACATTAAATGATTTTATGCTTGGTAAAGTAGAACTCTTAAAGTTAGACACACTTCTTCATATTTGTGAAGCATTTAATATTGAATTATACGAGTTTTTTCGTAACCCATTATTCAAAGATGTTCAATATGAAAAAAATAAATAAGCTTAACTCAAAAGCAATAGGGCTGTGTGTACCCATTGCTTTTTTCTATGCTTCATTTCTTATTGATTTACAACTTTCTCTGTATGCTTTTTCTAGTGCATTTCTATTTATCTTAAAGTCTTTATATCCTTCGTGTATTACATTATAGTAGTAGCAATTTGGTGGTGCTATATTTCCTCTATTCATTACATAGACCATTCCTGTTTCTTCTTTTCCCTCTATTTCTACTGTCACATATTCTTTTCTATATAGGTGTGGGAATCCCTCATATCTGTCTAGTGCTTTTTCACATTCTTCTGTTATTTTCCATATTGCTATTGGTACTTCATCTCCTGGGCTTTTTATTACATCTGCTACACCTTTAAATACTAGTTTGTAATCCTTTAGTATTCCTTTTCCTATTGGTATTGCCTTTGGGCATCTTCTTTTCATTTGTTCTATATTCATGTTACTTCCATATGCTATGTATATCATTTCTTTGTTCATGATATCTTCGCCTCCTTTTTATTCTTTTTATATCTTGGATCATTTGGTCCATATCTCCATGCTGCACATCCATCTAGGTGTTTATATAGGTGTTCCCTATAATTCTTGTATTCATCTCCTATGAATCCGATTCTATTTAAGTATACTCTCATTGCGAATTTTTCATTTTCTTCTTGTACTTTTCTGTTAGTTGCTTTCTTTTGCGTTAGTGCTTGATTATTTATTGCTAGTGCTAGTAGTATGTATGCTTTTATTTTTCCTGCGTGTAATGTTGAATTGAATCCTCTTAATTCTACCGTTCCATTTCCATTAAAGTAGCTATGTAGATTTAGGAAGTGATATCTGGTATCGTTGTAGTGTCCGTAATATCCTGCATTCTTTGTATTATACCATATATCCTTTATTGCTTGTTTTGTCTTTGGTTTTTTTCTTTTTATTTCGTTTACTAGTCTTTCATCCATTTTCTTACACCATCTTATTCTTGCTGGTTTTATTTGTAGTGCTTTGTATAGTAGGTCATTTTTACTTGCTATGATGTTTATGTAATTCTTTAGGCTTTGAACTGTTTGGTTGGATCCATCTAGGTGTATATGTATACCACAGCTATCGTTTGTTTTCCCTCCTGCTGTTCTTAATGCTCTAGTTATTATCTGCATTGTGTCTATGTCTGTTTCTGTTAGTATTGGGCTTACTACCTCTACTGAATAATCATTATCATTTGTTGAATTTCCTCTTGAATTTACTTTTCTTATACTTGCATCATTCATTACCTTCCATACCCTACCATCAGTTGCATGTATTTTTCTTGTATAATAGCCATCGTGTGTATGTTCTATTCTTCCGCCTACTATTGTTTTTATGGTATCTGCGGCTTCATCTTTTGTTATTCCTGTTAGTTCAATTTCGATTCCGAATTTCCCTGTCAACATAATACTCACCTCCTAACTAAACAATACCACACTTTTGTTAATATATCCAGCTTTTACGCACACTTTTTAAAACAAATGTTTCGGTTCATTTTCCTTGATTTTTCGGTGTTTTCGGCATAAAAAAAAGGATAACATTCTACTATGAATAACGCCTGTGGTGTACTTTTAGTGCTACTACTGGTATTATTTGTTCTAGTAGAAATATTATCCCTTTTCACTTTATTTTAAATATGCATTTGCCATATATCCAGACCTTCCATTTACCACTACTGCATCCCAATTGAATCCATCTGCATTTGCTACATTTTCAGAAGTTACTGTAACCTTTGTTCCTTTTGGATATGCTGCTAGATATACAGAGCCTTTTCTTGCTTCGCTTCTTAACACTAATCCACTATTAGCAATGATAGTTTTTGTTCTAGTTCCAGTTGGTATTTTGAACACTTGACCTGGTTTAATTAAGTTCTTGTCATTGCCTATAACCCCTTTATTTATCTCATAAATTGCATCTACTGTAGTTCCAAATCGTTTTGCTATTTTGGTTAAATTATCTCCTGCTACTACAGTATAAGTTGTACCACCTGTAGGTGTGTTACCTGCACCCACAGGTGTAGTATATGAACTATTAGTGTTACTTTGTCCAGATTTCATACAAGAGTCATATTGTGTCAAATTATAGTCATTTACGATGCTCATAACATTCTTTATGTATGTAGGACTAGTTGCATAACCTCCATTTTTTATTGCAGTTATGCACTTTTCTGCGTTTGTTTCATTTATAGCACCTGCATATCTACTTAAGCCTGTGATTAGATCATAGTAGTCAGATACTGATTCAGCAACCGAGTCATAAGCTCTAAAACATGCAGTTATATTTGTATAACTTTTTCCATCGTAACACTCTGATGTTTTAGAATTAAACACTTTTCCCTTCCAATCACTAGTCGCTTTAATACCAAAATATGCATTTGCTTTGGTCATTAGCTTTGATGTTCCCCATCCTGTTTCTAATGCTGCCTGTGCAATACAGATACTTGGTAATACCTTTTTTATTCTTTTATTACATTCTGCAATTGCTAAAGCTGCCAATTGCTTTATAAAATTATTTACTTGCGTTTTTGTTGCCATATTATTTTACCTCCAAATTATTTATTTGGAGCAGTTTTGTTCTTTTTCTGTTTTGGTTATTTCTTAAATCGCTGGTATAATTCGTTTAATGTATCAAAACCATACATCGATACATAAGACACCACAAATGATGACACAAAAGCAGCGAAAATATAGTACCAAGTTATTGGCATTCCTGCATAGGATGCGTATGCTACATATCCTATTACGCACACTAATATTGATACTATAATTACTACCAATTGCGTTGGTACTCTTTCTAATAGCTTTGTTCCTTTTATTACTTCAATTATTATAGTAACGATAAAAGCTATACCACCAATTAGTGCTAGAATTTTTGACGAATTCAATATTAAGTATTCTAAATCCATCTTTTCCACCTCCCTTCTAATGACTTGCTTTTAACAAGTATTCATCAATATTTGTTATTGCTTCTGTAACTGGTCCATTGCATCCCTGCTCCTTTAAGCCCTTTAGACATGCTTGTACACTTTTTATAAGCAATATGTTTTCGCTTTTGTTTATCGTTGATTCTTTCTTTAGTATTTCTATTTCATTTTGCTGTTTTTCAATAGTCTTATTTATTTGTTCGAATTTATCTTGGACATTCTTTTTATATGCTTTATATATGCCTATTATCGGTGTTAGTATTGCCACTATGATTCCTATTCCTGTCGCTATTTGTTGTAGCGTTAAATTTCCCATATTATTCACTTCCTTCTTCAGTATTTTCTGTGTTTTCATTTGGATTCGTTTCTTCTGTTTCTACTGGAGGAGCAGGATGGTATTTCTCTATCAGTTGATCTACATATTCTTTTACCTTTACCTCTATACTTGATGATATACTTTCAATTTCTTCTGGTGTAAAGTAATCTATTCCTTTTATTGGAGTATATCCATCTGTTCCATTTTCTCCTGGCTCGCCTTGTAAACCATCATTTCCTGGTAGACCTTGTTCTCCCTTTATATTTACTTCTGGTGGTGTTTCTAGACCTGCATCATTACTCCAAGTTAAATTTCCAAATTCATCAACGCTTGGAACAAATACTGTTCCAGTATCTCCTTTTGGTCCAGTTATTTCATCTATTGATATTATTTGTACCCATTCATTTTCTGGATATCTATAGCATAGGAATCCTTCTATTATTGCAAACTCAACATCTGCTCCATCTTGACCTTTATCGCCCTTATCTCCTTTGTCGCCTTTTAATACTGGAAAAGGTATATAATTTCCTTTTCCATCTGGTATGTATATTTTAGCCATGATATTTTCCTCCTTTAATACATTCCTCTTAATTGTTCTACTTTACCTATTATTCTATCTCCAACACTATATATGCTTAAGATAACTTGGCTATCGCCTTGTATATAGAATTCGCCTATATAGTATCCATCTGTAAAGTTAATATTTTCGCCCTGTATGAAAGTATATCGGTCAGGTATTTCTGATGGTGTTTTAAATATAACTTTACAATTAAAGTCATCTGGAATGTCATCTGGTAATATTAAAGTCAAACCGACTCCTGTTTCTGGATTCGCTTCTAGTATTCCCCTTCTATACTCGTAATTGTTTTCTAGGTTTATTACATTTCCATCTCCAGTATTAATCATTCTTTTGTTAAGTACAACATAAGTTTCGCTATCATAGGTTTCATTTGTATTTACCCAAACTACATTTCTATCTTCTGGCTCATCTTCACTTACAACTATTCCTGCAAGTCCCTTTTCTCCAGTTGCTCCTTTTGGTCCACTTAAATCAACTACAAATTGCCACCCATTTTCAGTCATTATATAAAGTTGTCCATTCTCTGGATTCTCTATATCATTTGATATCATTGCATATGTATCTCCTGGAATATCTTGATAGTTTTCTACTAATTCTTGTACACTAGATGCAATTATATCTATTGCAAATGGCTCGCCTCTTTCTCCTTTTTGCCCTTCTGGTCCACGAGGTCCAACTAATCTTTCTAATTGTTCCTCTGTAAAATCCCCATAAACAAAAGCATCCCCCTTGATTGTGGGGAATGGTACGAAAGGTCCTCCTGGATATAATCTAATTTTTATATTTGCCATTATGATTTCCTCCTAACCTTTATATGTTCCTGTGACCCCCATTATTGTCACACCTTTTTTGATATTTTCAGCTATTAGATTCGCATCTCCATTTACTTGAATTTCCGAATAATATCCTGCTCCATAGTTTTGTGTAGTTGCTCTTGGTAGAACTGTCAATTTATTTCTTTTGGTCATTGTTCCTTTAACCCTAGAGCCTGTATTTCCAACGAAAGTCTTACCACTAACAACATCAGATGGTGTTGCAGTATAAAGGCTTGTTGGTGTTTTTGGTAGGTATTCTACCCCCATTATTCTTACACCTTTTAAGATTGGATCCTTATGTTGCAATATTCCTCTGATATAATTTTCAGAAGAAAACTGCAAGAAAAATCTTTGATTTGCAGATACACCAGTTCTTAATTTTCCTGCTGTCCATGATATTCTTAATAATCTAGTCCAACTAGATGAATTATAATTTACTGCATAACAACATAAATATCCACTCGAATCTATTACATAGTAGAAAAGTCCATCATTTGAAAACCATCCACCATATGTAATCGAACTTGGTAATCCTGATATACTTCTCAATGATTTAAAACTAATGCTACTAGTTCCTACTGTTACTTGATATAATGTGCTTCCTTTTATTGCATAAGTTCCTTGTTTATTTATTACATAATTGTAGGCTTCTTCTGACCCACTATAAGTCTTTTTTGGTGTATAGTCTGCATTTAGCATCATAATTGTTGATGTTCCATTTCCCCAAGCATAGGCATCTGGACATGGTATTACTAGTAACTTATCATTGGCCGCAAAATAACAGCTCCATAAACCTTGAGCAAAACCTGGGCATGATGTATGTAATTGTGATATCGTTCCTGTTGTTGGATTTATTCTCACTATATGAATATTTTCTCCGAATCCTGCATCATCTGCCGCTAGTGCTGCAACACATGGGTCCTTGTCAGCTACTGCAGTTACATCTCCATATCTGTATCCAGATGAGCCCGAATAATATCTGTAGATGTATGTTCCTTTAATTATATTGTCATCTGTGTATCCTAGTTCTTCTGTTAATCTATTAAAAGTGATTCCTATAATATATTTGTTACTATAGTCTGCGTGATTCATCCATAAAATACACACATTTGGATTTCCACCGACTCCATAATGTCCAAATGATATAGCTCTTAACCATGGACCATTTGTTGCAATTCCTAACTGTGCATATGTCTTTTCTATTATTTTTGTTAAATTATTTATATTATCTCCTGCTTCATTCCAGTTTGCTCTGTATATTTGTAGTCCTTTTGTACTATTATAATTCGAACATATTGCTATATATTTCCCATCAGTAGTAACTGCTGGCATGTATGATTCATATGTAGAATATGCTTTATTTACACTCATAGATGTTTTGCTTGATACACTTTCTGTTGTTGATTCATACAAGTATTCTGGTGTTATTGTTGGTATCACATAGTTTGGTCCTTTTATTTGGTCTATCTTTTCGCTATACATACTCAATGGATCCTCTTTAAATACTGGTACCTCCTGATTAACTATTGATTGTCTTATTTTTTCTTTTGACTCTCTTACTTTTTCTATTTTTGGAACTAATTGTTCAGTATAGCTCATTGCACATCCTCCCCATTAATATCATGTAATATTTTGTCTAGTTGTTCTATTAGTGTTTTTATATCTACTGCTAGTGCATCTTCTGTTGTATCTATCCACACTAAAATTTCTGGATCCGTTGGCTCTGTTTCTCCAACATATATTCCTGATATTCCACGAACGCCCTGTGGGCCTATTAACTCATCCAAACACACAACATTTTTCCATTCTGTATCTTCTTCATCTGTCAATTTCCATTGTATATGGTTATCTGCTTTTCTTATTTGTACCTCTGCTCCATCAAAGTACCCTTCATCTAATTTTCTCAAATGGTCGGCTATAAGTTCCTGCATTTCTTTTTTCAATTGGTTATTATCCGATATGACTTGTATTAATGCATTTACTTCTTCCTCTGGTGGCATTTCTGCTTGTATTGCTTCTATTATTGGTATGTTTTCTACCATTTCCACAGTTGTCAATATTCTATTATCTGTACCAATTAGTGATACCGATAATTTCATTTCTCCTGGTACATAAGTAATATTGTTTGTTATTAATATTTGTGCTCTGTTATCCTTAATTACTAGTGGATATTCGAATTCATTACCTTCATAATGTTTTATTCTTAACATTAATGAATTTCCTAGAGCCATTTCATTGACTATATTAAACACAAATAAATTTGTTTTATTATCATATTGTACTAGTTGTACCGCTTCTCTAGGTCTTAATGTTCCTTTTTCAAAGTCTACATCAAATATATTAGTTTTCATTATTAGTTCCGCCATTTGTAGTTTCCCCCTCATTTATTTTTTTGCCATTAGCATATATGTTTCCTATGACTTTCAAATCTCCTGTTATTTCAATTTCTCCATTTACTGCAGTTATTCTGTTTAGATATATTTGGTCAAATGTTATCCTTCCAGTTTCAAGGTCTATACTAAATGTAGAGCGAGTATCCTTTAGGATACCCCTTGCTATTAAGTCCGCTCTTATTAAACCTGTGGTTATTAAACTTGCATTAATACTTCCTTTTGTAATTAAGTCTGCGTTTATTTCTCCTTTTGTAATTAAGTCTGCATTGATTTCTCCATCAGTTATTAAATCTGCATTGATAATTCCTTCTGTAATTAAACTTGCATTGATTCCTGCTCCAATTAACTTTGGATCAATAGTTCCTGACTTTATAAAATCTGCATTGATTTCGCCTTCTTGACTCATTACTGTTTCGTATGGTCCATTCATTCCCTTATCGCTATAGGTTAATCCTAATTTGCTCCATCTATAAATTTTCCTTGCACCATTCAAACTACTACTGTCCATTACATACAAGGCTTCTTTTGTTTTATAAACATATCCTGCAAGTGCGGCATTTACTTGTTCCTCTATTTGATAGTTCACTTGCTCTGTCGATTCTTTCGCTGCTTGCTCTACTATACTTGGCAATACTACCTCATTCATATTTGCTTCACTTTTTATTATTTGCGTTATATAGTTTGATTTTACATATCCCATTTCAAACTCTACAAACTTACCTAATATTGCATCATAGATTGTTTTATATACTCTTTGTGTAACATTTATATTTAAGTGTGGTACATATACTGTTGAATAATCTCCTATGTTTAGTTTTTCTAGTTCTTTGTATTCTTGATATTCTTTTGTATTTGCTAATTCTACAAAGTTTACTGTTGTAGTAATTGTTGGTTTATCTATTTCATTTTTAAATTCTTCTTGCACTCTTTCTCTCATTGCCTGATATAATTCTGTTGTACTTGCAAATCCTTCTCCACTTTCTGTTGCTAGTTTCAAATCCGAATATTCTATTATTTTTATTATTGGATGTGGATATAAGTCTATATTAGGGCTGTCAATATATTTTTCTGGTAATAATAGTCCATCAAAAGCTTTTGGCATTATTCTAGTTCCTACTGTTGTTCTATCTATTTGAAATTCAATTCCTGTTAGATTTTTTGCATATCTTATTTGCATTCCATTTGCAATGCCTCTTTTATTTACCATAGTTATGTTATAATTATCTCTTATGATTTCTCCACCCCATCTATTGATAAAGGAATTGCTATCTTCTCCTATTAGTGATTCTACTAAATTTTTTCTAATATATCTTGCTGTAGATGTTTTGGTTATATTACTATATCCAATAAAGTTATGCTCATATTGTGCGTGGCTCAATATGTAATTTATTACTGTTTCTCCTGTCTGTCCTTTTGGATATATATCTTCTATTAGATTATCATTCAAATCGTAAAATATGTGTGTAGCATATACTTCTATGTTATCAAGTCTTTTGCTGACATTTTTTATCCTAAAGGCTTGTCTTTTTCCATATCCCACATCTGTCACAATGATATTATCTTCCACTAGATTTGGATACAAGTATCCGCCTACTGGATAGGTTATATTTATATTAAATTCTCCATTTAGAACTTCACACACTTTTGCTGATATACAGTCTTTCAAAATTCCCAGACCATTATTATTAAAATTTTTTGTTCGTGAATTGTGTAATGTAATCATATTTTTCCCTTCTTATATGTACATTTTCTGATATACTATTTCTAGCTCTGTATAGTTTCCAAATATGCTTATGGTATTTTCTCCTGGTTTTAATTCAAAAAAAGGGCCATACACTCTATCGTTGGCACTTATTTTATCTTTGTATGCAATTTGTAATTCACAGTCTAGTTCTACATATTCATCTGGAGTTATTACCATTGTCCTATCATTTATCGTTAGTGATATTTCCCCCCATCCTGATACTTTTATGTATGGAAACATATTTGTATTGGCATTTGGTATATAGAATTCGTGCGTGATTCCTGTTAGATATTTCTTTCTATATTTTTCCTTGCCATAAGCAAATGGTTGTAATTCTAATTGCAATATGAATTGTCTGCTTATTCTAAATACTCTCTCTAATGGAATAGAATTTACAATTCTTGCTTTGTAGTATTTATCTATTTCATCACTAAAGGTTATATTTCCAAATGGCTCAAGCCATGTAGTGATTCTTCGAGGATCAATTCCTCTTTTTAAAGTACATTTTAGAGATATAGGATTGGATTCATAAGTTCCTTCATCTATACACAATGTTCCATTTCTACCTGGAATTGTTAATGTTTCCATTCTTCTTTTAGGTCTAGTGATAGGGGGTAAACTTTCAAGAATTACCCCCATATCTCTGGAATCTTTTCCGTTGTAAATAAAATATGCCATTATACAGTTCCTCCTTTTGCAGTTAATTGTTTTTGTCTGTAAAACTCTATTTCTTCTACTAGTCTTTCTATATCCTGCTCTCTTTCATTTACAAACTTATCAATTCTTAATGTAAAGTTACTGTTATTTGTAGTTGTATTATTATTCGTAGTTGTTGTATTTCCTTGCGTTCCTGCTGACTTACCATTTATTGATTGTAACCCTATATCTACTTTTGATGATAAGTCTGGTGCAGATATCATAGATGCCATTTTTTCTTTTAAGGCTTTAGATTTATTATCAATACCATCCATAAATCCTTGGATCATATTTTCGCCCCACTCAATAATGTGTTGCCCTTCGCCTTCTTCTGCTGGTGAGTGGAAACCTAGAAATTTTGCTACTGCACCAACAACATTTGAAACAGCATTTTTCACATTTTGAATCATTGATTTGATTCCATCTATAAATCCTTGGATTAAATTTCTTCCCCAGTTTTTTGCTGAATTTATGATTTCGTTAAATTTATTGAATATTGCATTTTTAATTTCTGTTACTTTATTGCTTACACTAGTTTTTAAATTGTTCCAAGCATTGACTGTGCTATTCTTAACATTGTTCCAAGCATTTGAAACTGTATTCACTATTGGAGATATTTTATTTCCTACTGTACTCTTTACATTTTCCCAAGCATTGGATGTATTGGTTTTAATGTTATTCCAAGCATTCGAGGTTGCATTTTTAACTTCATTCCATTTGTTACTTACTGTAGATTTTACATTTTCTACTGCTGTACCTACTGTGCTTTTTACATTGTTCCAAGTATTGCTTATGTTAGTTTTAACATTATTCCAAGCCTCTGTTGTTGTAGTTTTAATTTCATTCCATTTTGTACTTATGGCAGTTTTTATATTATCTGTGGTTGTACTTACTGTGGTTTTAACATTATCCCAGGTTGTACTTATGTTTGTTTTTACATTGTTCCAAGCCTCTGTTGTTGCTGTTTTAATTTCATTGTATTTTGTAGATACTTCGGTTTTAACATTGTTCCAAGTTTCTGCAGTTTTTGTTTTTATTTCGTTCCATTTGGTAGAAATAAAGTTACACATATCTTCGTAGTAATAATTATGGTCATACATCCATTGATGAGCACCTACTACTTTGTCTTTAATGTTATTCCATGTATTACTTGTATTTTCTTTGATTTCTGACCATTTATTTTGGATTCCATCTTTTATATTGCCTACTAGATTTCCAGTATTAGTTTTTATATTTTCCCAAGCATTTCCTATGCCTTCTTTTACTTGATTTACTTTGGTTGAGCAAGTTTCTTTGATATTATTCCATGTGTCGGAAATTCCAGTTTTTATATTTCCCCAGATTTCACTACCTTTTTCTTTTATTGCATTCCATCCATTGCTCCAAGATTCTTTTATTTTTCCGATTCCATCACTAAACCAAGATTTGATATTGTTCCAAGCCTCTGATATTACATTTCCAATATTTGAAAGAGTATCTCCTATGTTCATTATTGCATTTATAAAATCTGCTATCCATTTTATAACTGTTACTAGAACATCTATTATTGGTTTCAATGCTACAGACACTATTTTTATTAATATCTCTATTACTGGAGTTAGAACTTTTACGATTACTGATATTATTTCAATGATTGGCTTTAATGCTTGAATTACTATTTTTATTAATAATTCTATTACTGGTGCTAGTGCTTCAATTAGAGTTCCTATCACTTCTATTATTGGTTTAAGTGCTTCTAGTAATACTCCTACTAGTTTTATAATTGGAGTTAGTGCATCCAAAACTACACCTAATATATCCATCAAAACCATTATGACATCTACTAGCACATTTCCTATTACCTCAATTAGTGGCTGAATTGCTTCCCATAATTCTGCTAGTAAATCCATTAGAATTTCTAATATTGGTTGAATTATTTTCCACAATTTATCTACTACTTGCATTACTTTTTCTAGTGCTGCGTGTACTTTTTCTTTGAAAGTATCGTTTGTTTTATATAGATGCACCAGTGCTGCTACTAATGCTGTTATTCCAATAACTACTAGTCCTACTGGTCCTGATACTGCTCCAATAACTTTTGAAAATATTTTTGCTATTCCACCTGCATTTCCTATTGCTGTCGATAGTTTTCCTGCTACTGTTACAATTCCACCTATTGAGCTTACTACTTTTCCAATTACCCCTAGTGATGGTCCTAATGCGGCCAAGAATCCCATAAACGCTAATTTACTTTTTCTTGTACCTTCATCCAAATTTTTGAAATTTGTGGCCCATTCTTTTATTCTAGCAACTACTGGTTTTAACATTTCTACTAGGTCAATGATAACTGGTAATAATGCTTGTCCTAATTCTATTGCTACATCTTTCAATGAATTTTTAAGCATTTTCAATTGGCTTTCTGTAGTTGCATATCTCTGTCCTGCTTCATTAGACAACGCAGTATTTTCATTCCATGACTTATTTGCCATATCAATAGCACCAGTCATTAGTCCTTCTGCATTTGCTAATGATAGTATTGTATTTGAAAGCCTAACCTCTGTTAGCCCCATTTCATCAAGTATTACAATGGCAGATTTTCCGTTTCGCTCTGTATCATTTAATCCTTCTATGAAAGCAGATAAGGCTCCTACTGAATCTTGTTGAAATGCTTTTTTGAATTGGTCGGCTGTCATTCCTGCTACTGAAGCAAAATCATTCAAATCACTATTTCCTGTTTCAACTGCAACTTGAATTTGTTTTAGCAATTTACTCATTGCAGATCCACCAGCTTGAGCCTCAATTCCAACACTTGACATAGATGTAGCAAGTGCCATTATTTGTGGCTCTGTTAGTCCTGCTAATTCTCCTGTTGCTGCAAGTCTAGTTGCCATTTCTACGATGTCTGCTTCTGTTGTAGCAAAGTTGTTTCCAAGTGCAACAATTACAGACCCAAGATTGCTATAATTTTTTGCACTCATATTTGTTATATTTGCAAATTTAGCCAATGCACTTGCTGCCTCGGTTGATGATAAGTTTGTGGATTCTCCAAGGTCTATCATTACCCTAGTGAATTCCAAAATATCCTCGGTCTTGATTCCTAATTGTCCGAGCCGCTTCTGCTACTGCTGCTATTTCTTCGGCACTTGCTGGTAGCTCTGTAGACATTTGCCTTATGCCTTTTTCTAATTCTGCAAATTGTTCTTCTGTAGCATCTACTGTTTTTCTTACACCTGCAAAAGCACTTTCAAAATCTATTGCTGCTTTTGTTGATACAGTTCCTAGTCCTACAATAGGTGCTGTTACATATCTTGTTAGTGTGCTTCCTACACTTGATATTGTACTTCCTACTGTTTTTATTTTTCCACCTACATCAGTTAAGGTTTTTCCTAGAGCTTTCCACTCTGCTACATGACCTTTTATGTCTGCATTTAGATTTTCTAATTCTCGCTCCATTGTATTTAATGTAGCTGTAGCATTATTCAATTGTACTTTTAATTTTTGTGTAGCTGTTGCATCTTCTCCTTTTGCTGTTTTAGATGCTTCATATTGTTTTGTTAATAATTCTACTTTTGCTTTTTGATTTGTTATTGTTTGACTTAAGTTTTCTGCTTTTGTTTTTAAGCTTTCTGTGGTATTTCCAAAGTTTGACATAGTAGACTTTGACAAGTTTAACTCTGATTTTAATGTCTTTAGATTATTGTTTACTTTTGTGATTCCTTCTTTTAGTCCACTAGAATCAAATGCAATTTCTATACCAAGTTTTGCCAAAGTTTCTTCTATTGCCATTCTTTAATTCACCCCTAATTGAATATTTCATCAATATACCCTAGTGAATTATCCTCATCTTTTACTCCTTCTTTTGTTTGCTGTGTATATTTATAATGCAGGTCTGCTAATATGCACAGCTTTCTTGGTGTCATCTTCCAGAATTTTTCTTCTGGAACTTTTAATATTTGTACTCCTAAATAATAGAGCCAACCGCCAATCCCAACCTTCATTTTCATTATTGGAATATTCGTTTAGCTCTTTTAATCGTTTTTTTCTTCTATTGCTTCTTCTGTTAATTCTGGTAATGATTGTTCTGCTGTCATATTTAATTTATTTGTTATCTCGACAATATTACTCATATTTATCATTTTTCCAACTTTTACTAAAGTTAATTTATCATTTTGACTCTTTAAAATTGCAAATAAAATTGCTCTAATTGCTTTGAATGAGCCCTTTTCTAATCCATCTAATGCTTCGGTAACATCTCCATAAATTTCCTCTAATTCTGCAAATGCATTTAAGTCCAAAGTTATGTCATATTCCATCCCATCTAATATAATTTTATTTTTTGCATTATCTCCTTTTAATTCTTTTCCTGTTACTTTTTTAGTAGCCATTTTTATTTCCTCCTATTTTATAAATTTAAAAGGCAGAGTTTTTTTCTCCGCCTTTGTGATTATTCTTACCCCTCTGGAATTTGCTCTGGATTATCTTCTGTATTTCCACCTGGATTTTCTCCTGTGTTATCCCCTGTGTTTCCACTTGGATTTTCTTCTGTGTTATCTCCTGTATTTCCACTTGGATTTTTCTCTGTGTTATCTCCTGTGCTTCCACCTGGTGTTGGATTATCTTTTTCTTCATCTTCTGGTAGCTTTGGATCATCACTTGGATTTTCTTCTGGTGGTTTCACTTCCACTATTATTTCTGGTACAGCTTTAAACCAATTAGCAAGTCTTTCCATATCTGCACCCTCTGAATCTTCATCCTCCATTATTCTCCAATTTCCATCAGAGTTCCTTCCATAGAATGATCCACTTATTGAATTTGATTGTGCTGTTGGTTTTTCTCCAATAGTTTCGTACTCATCTTCTGTTATTTCAAATTTTCCCTTTAGTAACCATACATATCTGTATTTTCCATTTGATTTTTTACTTCTAAATCCTAACGCTAATTCTGGTGCTATGTCATCCTTGTTTTCTACTAGGATTCCGTTTACTATTTTAGCCCCTTGAATTAAGGATCTAGTTTTTAATTGTAGTTGGTTAATCTCAATTTCTACATCACAAGAATCAAAGTTATTTAAGATTTCCTCTACAGAGTCATCTGAATATAATTTTTCGCTTGATGTTTTTGGTGATATTTTTGCTTTGATTGACCTTTCTAATTTTATTGGTGTAGCATATTTAATCCCTGTTGTTTTATCTTCTTCTACAACTGCTACTGTTAGATTTTCTAGTCCTATTTGTCTTGGCATTTTTAATTCCTCCTATTTTTTTATTTTGTGAAAGAGCAGGAGGATTTCTTTTCTAATTTTCTGTTTTATATTCTGGTAAATAGCAAGTTATTGCTTTATGATACATTCCTGTATCTTTTTCATAAAAATCTTGGCAAGTTATTTGGTAAAATCCATTTTCTTTTAATGATTTTATTACCTCATTTTTAATTTCCGTTGGATCCTCATTTGAGAAAACATCTACTTGAAAATCGTGTCCTATAACCTCATCCACATCTTCGGATGTCAAATCGGTTTTTTCTAACACTTCAAAGTAAGTAATATATTTCTTTTCAGTTCCTGTGTAAGTGTCAAACTCTACTGGATAATTCAATTTCGATAATACATTGTAGATTGTTTCGTGTGCATCCATTATTTTGTTATTTCCTTCCCTATTATCTTTTTAAATATTTCTAGCGATTCCATAACTTTTGCTTTATATGCAGGTCGCATAAATGGTTTTTTGCCATAATATTGGCTAGACCATGGACCACTTGATGCACCCCATTCAATAAATTTGGCATAAAAAAATGGCGAGTTATCGCCTTTAGTAAATCCTACTATTACTCTTTTTTCTGTACCTTTTTGTTCTACATCACTTATTTCTATATGGTCAGCCATATGTCCATGTCCTGATGTTCCTGTTGGTGATTTACTTTTTCTAGCCCTTCTTTTTGCTTCTTCCTTTACTGGTTTCGCACATTCTTTTAATGCTTTATCTACTACTGAATTCAATTTGTTTGGCATTGCATCCAATTTTTGATATAATTCTTCAAACCCATATAATCTAATATCTGTTTCTGTTTTTCTACTCATATTCCAATTGCCTCACACTTTAATTTTAGTTCTATATTTGCTTCATTTACATTTTCAATAGCTTTTAAGTTATATGGTCTTTTATAGAATATTCTGTATTTCTCTGTATCTGATAATTGGTTTTCCAGTATTGAATTATATCTAATTGTTATCTCACACAATTTTATTGGATTCACTTTGTTTGATTCTTCTGTTTCATCTTGTATGCCTGTTTTTATACTTGCCCATACCTTTTTATAATCTTGCCATTCTTTCTTTACAATTCCTCTACTATTTTTGGTTTCTATATAATTTTGAATTGTTATCCTTTTTCTATATTCTTCTGTTTTAGTCATTTGCATCACTACTTTCTGTGCCATATCGTAATTGTAACATTAGGCTTTCTACAGAATAGCGAAGTGCTTTTTTGTTACCAAGTATATCCCTATTTTCATACCAATGATTCACAAGCATTGCTTGACAAAGTTTTGCTTTTTCTGAATCTTTATTGTAGTTCTCTCCACAGGCTTCGGCAATGTAGCTGTCTGCTGTGTTAATTAATGTTTTAATTAGTGTATCTTCATCATCATTGTCTATTCTACAAAATTCTTTCGCTTCTTTAAGTGATAACATTTAAAGCACCTCCTATCCTTCATTTTTTATCCCTCTGGATTTTCTGTGTTAGTTTTATCTCCTGTATTATCTTTAGTTGTTTCATCTTCTCCAAATGTTCCCCATTCTGTTCCACTTGAAGAATTATCTTTATTAGTTGTAGTTCCTTCTGTTATAGTAAGTTCTCCATAGATGTAGGCATCATTATCTGTTTTGATTACATCGTATCTTTCTAGAATTCTAATAAGAGTAGCATTTTTAGTGAAACCTGCTTCTTTTGATTTTGCTATTTCATATCTTGCACGATTCACAAATGTTATTGCTTCTTCTAGGTTTCCATAGAAGATTGGTGCTTTTCCATTTTTGCTTGGAATATCATTGTTTGAATATACATCTATACTTAAACCTTTGAACATTTTTTGTGTTGGATTCTTTGGATCTGGTTGTAAGATTGGTCTACCATTTTCATCTACTGCATTGTCCAATTCATCAAATCCATCTTGATTTGTTACAATTACACTTCCTGGTATTAATGCAGGATCTAGGTCTTTATTTAGTGACCTTTTTAATGCTTTCCAGTCTGATAGTGCTTTTGCAGTTTTATCTGCTACCATTACTGCTAAAATGTCGGCATTTTCTGTTTTTACTGCTTTACGAGCAAACCATCTTCCAACATAGCTCATTAGTCCTGATTGTTCATCTGCAAGTAATGTATTTGATACTGGTAGAATTGCACCTTTATTTTTGATGCTATAACCTTTTGTTTTGAATTTTGGTCCATCTTCTTGAGGAATTTCTTCCATCTCATCGATGTCTGTTAATAAACTCATTGTGCTATTATTTTCATATACAAATGAGCCAGAGATTACAGTTGTTCTATATTCTCTTACATGTGTTCTTAATGATTTGTATTGTCTTTTGTATTCATTGATTCTAGTATTTTCATCTTGAGGTACTAGGATACTTCCATTTGGCTCATCAGTTTCTGTGTCTGGTCTTTCTATTAGAGCATTTTCTGCTGGTGTTAATCTTTTTCCCATCAATGCTTTTAAGAATGCCTTGTTAACATCTGGTTTCTTATCGGCAGTTGGCTCTGTTACTGGAGTACCTTCATCCCCTTGTAATTCTTCCTCCATTTTTTCAATTTCTTCGGCTTGTTTAATTTGCTCATTTAGAGCTTTTGCTTCCTCTGTTTTTGCTTTTGCTTCCTCTAATTTTCCCTCATTAGATAGTTTTTTTGCTTCTGCAACTAGTGCAGCAAATTTTTGTCTTAATTCTCTTAAATTCATGATAAAATCCTCCTAATTTTTAAATTTAGAAGGAGCTTAAAATTTGTTCTTTTTCTGTTTTATACAAATTAGACTTATTGCATTTCCAACAAGTCCAACTCAATTTTTAACTTTTCTAATTCGACATCATCTTGCATCTTTTTCATCTTATCTTGTATTTGTTTAACACTATTTTGGATGCAGTTGTTAACCGCCTTTTTAGTAAAGTCAAAGGCTTTTTGACTAGCTTCTGGATTGTCTGAATATAACACTTCATCGATGAAACCTAGCTCTTTTGCTCTATAAGCATTCATCCAAGTTTGTTCTTCCATCATTTGTGATAATTCTTCATTTGATAGTTTAGTTTTTAGTGCATACGCATTTACTATGGCCGCTTCTACTTCTTCTAATCTCGCAATTGCTTTTGCAAAATCGTTTTTGTCGCCCCAGTCAAATGTGCTAGGCAAATGTATCATCATCATTGCTGTTGGTGACATTTGAATTGTATCTCCAGCCATTGCAATGAACGAAGCGGAACTTGCAGCAAGTCCATCTACTTTTACTGTTACTTTTCCTTTGTGTTCCTTTAGCATAGTATATATTTGACTACCTGCTATGACATCTCCACCTGGAGAGTTTATCCAAACGGTTATGTCTTTTCCCTCAAACTTACACAATTCATCTTTGAATATTTTTGGAGTTACTTCATCGCCCCACCAAGTTTCGGATGCAATTTCTCCTTCTAGTCTTAACTCTGGTGTATTAGTTTCTATATCCTTTGTCCAATTCCAAAATTTATTGATTCTCTTGCTCATTTTCTTCTCCACCTCCTTCATCCTCTTTTTCTTCCTTTACATCTTCTTTTGTATCTTCTTTTTTTTCGGTGTGATTTTCGGTAGTTTCGGTATTTACTTTTCCCATTTGGTATTCTTCCAACAATTCTAGCAATGTATAATTCAAACTTATAAGATGCTTTTTACCTAGTCCATTTTCTAATTCTGACAAATCTTCCTTATTTCTTATTTCATCAATGTTGTATGCACCAATTCGTTCCATTATTTCGTAGTATTCGGCTCTAGATTTACTGTCGCCTCTTAACTCTGAATCTACATTGTATTTGCAATAATATTTCTTTTGCTCTGTAGGAGTAAATAATTGATATTGTATTGCCTGCTCCCAACTCACAAGTAATGGTTGCAAAGTATTTTTTACAAAACTTATTGCTTGATGTTCTATATTTGAAAAGGTTGCGTGTTCTAAATCTCCTATCATATGTGGTGGTACATTATATATTCTCGCTATGTCTGTAGTATTTAGCTTTTGTGTTTCTATAAATTGTGCATCAGCTTGGCTCATCGTTAAATCTTGATAAGTTATTCCAGAGTCTAATATTGCAATTCTATTTGCATTTGTCATTCCTGTGTTCATTTTTTCCCATTCTTCACGCACTATTTTTTTGGCTTCTGGTTTTAGTGTTACACCTGGAACTGTTAGTACACCTTTTGCAGTAGTTCCATTTTTATAAAATTTTGAAACATACTTTTGAGATGCCATTTGACTTCCTATTGTTTCTCTTGCTACTGATATTGGAGACATTCCTTTTAGTCCTGTGATTCCTATATTTCTTATGTGTAACACATTTTCATATTTTAATTTTACTGCTTGTCCATCTGGAAGAACTGTTGTGTACCAAACTTTTCCGATGGTTTTTATCATCTGTTACTATTTCTGTTAATGCTGGATTCAATATCCAAAGTCCCTTTGGATATCCATCTCTACCAAATTGTATTTCTGCGTAGGCATTTCCATACAATTGCCTGTGCATTTCCATTGTTTCTTTGAATTCGTATGGTGTCATATATGGATTTGGTCGATTCTCCAATAGGTAAGCTACTGGATGCTTATTTTCTCTTTCTTTTTTTCCACTTTTCGTTGTATATGTGTGTAATGGTAATTTTGCTACACTTTGGCTCAATAATCTGATACAAGCATATACCGATGCCATTTTCATTGCTGTTTCTTCACTAACAGTTTCCCCTGACTCTGTTTCCCCTCCTGTTATCCAATTGATTAGCCATTTTGAGGGAGTAACGATGTTGCTTTCTTTTTCTACAGTTGACTTTTCTTCATCTTTTGTTATTAAATTTTTCAATACATTTCTTATACCGCAATTTTCTCCCTCCTTCTAAAATGAAAATTCATCTCCTAGTATTAGTTTGTTCAAATCTATTGTTGTATCTAGCATTCTTGCCCTACTATGACTATTTACCATTGCTGCAGCTGGATCAATTCTATTTTTACTTTTCGCCTTGTCTAGTGCTATATTTCCGTTTGGATCTTGACGAGTGATACAATTAGATATTGCCCAAGTTAACACAGGATTCTGGTTATGTACTATCCTTTTTTGATATACAAGTGCTAGGATATCTTTTGTTGGCTCTGATAAAGTTGCATATCCTTGCCTTACTGCTACCATAACAAAGCCCTCATTTTCCAAGTCATTTGCTAATTGTGTACTATTCCAAGGATCAAAACATATTTCCTTGATTACAAATTTTATGGCCGCTGTCCTTATGTATGCTTTTACGAACTCGTAATCAATGACATCTCCTGGTGTTGCTGTTATATATCCTTGTTTTATCCACACAGAGTATGGAACTCTGTCCACTTTTTCTTTTTCTAGCACTCTATTTTCTGGCATAAATGAGTGCGACAACATTACATATCTTCCATCATCAAGTCTAAATTCTAGATTGACAGATGTTAAGTCAGTTGTTGCGGATAAATCTATCCCACAATAACATTCTTTTCCAAGCAATTCTGATTCTGGTATAAAATCATTACACAAATGCCACTTACTCATATTCATCCAAGCTACATCAGAGTTTACCCATTGGTTTAGGTATAATCTTCTAAATCCTGCTTCTAGCGATGGAATTTCTTTGGCCCTAGTCGCTGTTTGTCTAAATTCTTCTATACTTCTAAAAACCCCTAGAGCAGGATTGGCAATATACCATGTTTTTTCATCCCAAATGTCTGCATCTTCTGGTGCTTCATATATTACTGGGTAAAATGTTTTGTCATATTCTTCGCCTCTTTCTCTTTTACCTATTTGCATTTTTGAATATTGGTATAATTCATAACATATTCCATTTGTGTCAGCTCCTGCAGTTGTTATGCTTATAAATAATGGTTGCCTACGAGCACCCATTGAGGTTTTTAGTACATCATATAACTCTCTATTTGGTGCTTCGTGAATTTCATCATAGATTACTACATGTGCATTAAATCCATGAGCAGTTGATGCCTCGGCAGATATTGCTCTATAAAACGAGTTAGTGTCATATCTCACTATTCTTTTTTGTGATTCTATAATTTTGCATCTACTTGATAATGCACGATTCATTCTAATCATTGCACAACAAGCCTGGTAAACTTTTGTTGCTTGCTCTCTGGATGTGGCCGCAGAATATATCTCGGCTCCATATTCATCATCCATAAATAGGCAATATAACACTAGTGCTGCAATTAACTCGGTTTTTCCATTTTTTCTAGGTAAAAAAATAAAGGCTTCACGAAATTGTCTGAATCCTTCACTATTTACTGTACCAAATAAATCTTTTACAATTTTTTCTTGAAATGGCATCAAATTAAATGGATGCTTGGCGTACTCGCCTTGAGTATTGCGTAATAATTTTACAAATGACACCGCTCTATCTGCTTTTTGCTCATCAAACATTATGGCATCGACTTCCTAAACAATGATTCCATTTCATCTTCATCGCTTTCTCCTGGTAATAGTATTCTACCTCTACTACTTGGAGTAAGTCCGAATTCTGTCATAAAATCCTTGCATAATTTTAAATATTTTTGAGCAATAGCAACTTGTGGCAATTGTTGAACATATTTACTCTTTTGGTTTGGTTGGAATATTGTGCTACCTACTTCATCCATTTGTTTTTCTGCTTCTACATATCTGCTCCAACATTTACAGTAGGCTTCTAGTGCCTTCGTATCCGCTTCTGTTAATAATTTGCAACTTGATAACATTGGTGCAACTCTATTCCATTCTTCTTTTGCAACGGCATCTAACCACTCTGGTGCAGGTGGAAATTCCCCTGGTCCGTATTCTTTCATTTTGACTTCATTACTTATCCTATCCTCGATTCTTATCTTTGAGGGATTCCCATTCAATATGTGCATTTGAGTAGGTTTTGGTTTTCTTCCTGGTGTTGCCATATTTCATCCCTCCTACTTAAATATTTCATTGTATGTATATTCCTTGTTATCTCTAATAATTGTGATTCCTTCTGTTTCTTGTTTTTCTTGTATGTACCTTTTTACTATTGCATCACAATAAATTGGATCTAGTTCTACAAGGTATGCAGTTCTATCTAGTTTTTCGGCTGTTATTAGTGTGCTACCGCTTCCACCGAATAGGTCTAGTACAATATCTCCTTTTGCAGAACTATTTTGCATTAGTATTCCTAATAGCCCAAGTGGCTTCATTGTAGGATGCAATTTATTTTTCTTTGGTCTATCATATTCAATTACACTAGTTGGTACTTGTTTTTGGTATTCTTCTATTAGTTCTAATAGTTCCTTTTTGCTTAATTTCTTTAGTTCATCTATATCTGTTTCAAAAATTGTAGATTGACTCCTACCTCCATACCAAGTATGTCCGCTTCCTTCTTTCCAGCCATACAAGATTGGCTCATGCCTCCATTGGTAATCTTGACGACCTAGTACAAATTGATTTTTAAGCCATATCAAGCATTCCGCCATTTTATATCCTGCATCTACAAATGCTTTTCTAAATGAGTAACCTCCTACATCGGAGTGGAACACATAAATTGGAGCACCATCCCTTGAATAATCATACATACACTTAAATGCATAGTACAAAAATTTTTCAAAGTCATCCTCATTCATATTGTCATTCATTATCTGCATTCCTGTACTATTAGATTGATAATTCACATTGTATGGTGGATCTGTAATGACCAAATCTGCGAATTTTCCATTCATTAGTCTTTCTACATCTGCTCCATTTGTGCTGTCTCCACACAATAGTTTATGTCTACCTAGCAATATAATATCTCCATAGAGAATATTAGAACTTTCTGTTTCTAACACTTTTTCCAAGTCAAAGTCATCCTCTATTACTTCTTCTTGTACCCCTAGCATTCCTAATTCTGCAATATCAAATCCAGTTATTTCTGCTAGTCCTATTCCTTGTAACTCTGTCAACAAGTCCTTTAGCTTGGTTTTATCCCAGTCGCCTGATATTTTATTTAGTGCTATATTTAGAGCCTTTTCCTTGTCTTTATCTACATCTATTACAATACATTGAATTTCTGTATATCCCATTTCTTTGAGAACTTTATATCGTTGATGTCCACCTACAATTGTTCCATCTTTGTTGATAATTACTGGATCCACATATCCAAATTCTTGTATGCTTTTTCTTATTTTCTCGAATTCCTTATCTCCTGGCTTTAAGTCTAGCCTTGGATTGTATTCTGCTGGTTTTAATTTTTCTATGTTTATGCTTTCAAAATTCATTTTTACTCATCTACCTTTTCCCATTTTCCGTATTCACTTCCAATTTGTCCTTTTGCTGCTAGTTTTTGATATATTGGATTCTCTCTTAATTCCAAAAAGTCTATGATTCCTTTTGGAGTTAAGTCATATATTTCTTTAACCATTTCCTCTAGCTTTTCATCTGCTACTTTACCAGTTCCAAATGTATTGATATTTATAGATACTGGCTCTTTAACACCTATTGCATATGCTAATTGCACTTGACATCTATCGGCTTGATTCGTTGCTACTATTTTCTTGGCGATATATCTTGCCATATAAGCTCCTGACCTATCTACTTTTGTTGGATCTTTACCACTAAATGCCCCACCACCATGTGGACAGTATCCTCCATATGTATCTACAATTATTTTTCTACCAGTTAAGCCAGAATCTCCTGCAGGTCCACCTACAACAAAATTACCAGACGGATTCACTAGTATTTTTGTATCTACTAGTAGATTGTCTGGTATTACTGGTTTTATAACCTTTTCTATTAAGTCTTTTTCTATTTTTTTTTGTGGTATTCCTCTTATGTGTTGCGTTGATATTACTATTGTGTCTATTTTTACTAATTCGTTATTTTCATATTGACAAGTTACTTGCGTTTTTCCATCTGGTCTTAAGTATGATATTCCATTTTTTTCTCTTATATCAGTTAGCCTATTTGCTAGTTTCCTTGCATAATATATTGCTGCTGGCATATAATCTTCTGTTTCATTTGTTGCATATCCGAACATCATTCCTTGATCCCCAGCACCTAGATTTTCTTCTTTGGTTGCTCCTGCTATATCTTCTGATTGTTCGTGAATTTTTATATCTATTTTACAATTCTTATAATCGAATCCTAGGCTTTCATTATCGTATCCTATTTCTTTGATTACATTTCTTACTACTGCTTCATAATCTACTTTTGCTTTACTTGTAATTTCTCCAATTATAAGAACATATTGCTCTGTTACTGCAGTTTCTACTGCTACCCTTGAATATTTATCTTGCTTTAAGCATTCATCTAAAATTGCATCACTTATTTGGTCTGCTACTTTATCTGGATGCCCTTTTGTTACTGATTCACTTGTTATATATCTCATTTTAATTCTCCTTTTTTTATATTTCATAAATGACTTGTAATAACCTCCAAAGTAAGTTATAACACAACGCTAGGAGGTATTTGTTATGTTTAATCAACAGTTTTTACACGATTTCTACAATGGAGCTTATTGTCCATCTGATAATGCTGGTAGTGATTCCCTTAAGTCTAGAAATCTATCACGAAAAATTGATGATGTGGAAAAGCAGCTTTTTAAAAGGTTGGATAGGAAATCAAGAAAGTTACTTACTCAATTAATTGAATATCGCAATGAGGAACTAAATGATTTCGCTTTTAGAGCTTATTTTGATGGTATCGGTTTTGCTACTACTATCCTAATGAACTCTTTAGATGAGGGAGATTAAAAATAGGCCCCCCCTTACCTATTTCCCGAAATAATTTACAGAGCTCCCCTCGCCGTTCCCCCTGTTGACTTTTTTAGAGATTTGACCTGGGGGCGGTAACGGAGTTGATTCTCATTATTTGTTTTTTGATGTCATTGTAGATGTTACAGTTTTGTAGCATCTTCTTTATTTCTTTTTCATTTAGTTTTCTATGTCTTTGTTGATGGCACGATTCACATAGACATATCATATTGTCTATGATGAGTCTTAGTTGCCACATTATCTTTATTGGTATGATATGATGTACTGTTTGTGCTGGTACTACATATCCCATCTTTAGGCAGTCTTGACATAGATAGTTATCCCTTGCTAGTGCTGCTTTTCTTGCTTGTTTCCATCCTGTTGTTTTGTAGAATGCTTGCTCTTTATCATCAGTCCTATGTTGGTTGTATCTTCTGTTTATTATTCTTTTTTGTTCTAGTTCTATATATTCGTGTTCCTTACAGTACCTATTCCTTGTTAGGTTGTTACACCCTAGCTTATTGCATTTATGTAGTTTCTTTAATGGCATTGTTATCTACTCCTACTACTATTACCCTTTTAT
The DNA here is from genome assembly GCA_910589185.1 of uncultured Clostridia bacterium. GTDB lineage: Bacteria > Bacillota > Clostridia > TANB77 > CAG-508 > CAG-273. Next base: position 14,824 of record CAJUSU010000012.1, on the reverse strand, counting down.
AAGGAGTAAGCCAAGTAGTGTTGCTTCTACTTGGCCCATATATGAGTATTACAAAAGGGTATTACTTTTGTTGTTTATTTTTTGACCAAAATTAAAAGAACACCAGTATTCCCAGTATTCTTCTAACTTTAGCAAAGCATAAACAGAAAAAGAACAAGATTTCTCCTGCTCCTTCACACTATTATTTTAGCACTTTTTCAAGTTCAATTACTGCCACATTTTTGCCAAATAATTTTTTATTTTTTGTATATTATTTCTTTTATGTCCGATACATTTATTATTTCGTGTCTTTTGTTTTCTCCTGCTATTTCTATTAAGCAATTATTTCCATTTGCATTTAGTATTGTTCCTTTTTCATTATTATTTAATTCTACTACATCAAATACTTTAACTTTCATCATTTACTCCTTCTATTTTGCATTATATCACAACTTTTTTATAAATGGAACAAAAAGTATAAAAGACTTGATAAATAAGCCTTTGTAAGCTACAATAACAAAAATGTGAAAGGAGTGATTTTGTATGTTAACAGATAAACAATTTCAAGATATAGGAAAAAATGGAATTACTTTCGAACTATCCAAAAATGGTAAATATGCTAATATTTACAAAAAAGGTAAATTTGTTAGTTCAATATTTGGAACAAAAAATACTGTTTACTTTTGTGGTAAAGAATTTGTGGAGACTACTACTAAAGAAATTATTAAATTTTTAAATGATAATAAATTATAGGAGGTGTTTACTATGTCAATTACTCCAAGAGAATTAGTTGATGTCATTGCTGGAAGTATTAATCAAGTATATCGACCAAGAAATCTTTCAGAGAAATTTTACTCTGTTACTAACATTATATATAATACTGACTCAAAATTTAAAGATGATGTTGGTGGATTAGCTATTCTAACAAAAGATGAGCATCTATTTACAGTTATTGTGGCAAAAGTAAAATAAGGAGGAGCTATGAAGAAATTAAAACAAATTGGTTATGTACATTTTTATATTGCTAATGAGTGTTTGGAAATCTATTCTATTATTGAAGATATGTGCAAAGGTTTAGAACAATATGTTTCTGCTGTTAGGTGTCAAAAAGACTATGCAGATATTGAATTCAAATATTCTCCTTATGTTACACATTATAGTATAAAATGTGGATTCAATAAACATCATATGTTGCTTATGGATACCTATCATCCTTTAGAACATGTTAAGTCTTATGGCATTCCTTTTGTTGATTGGCAGAGATATGATGATGCCTTACATGAATCACAACAAATATCTATTTTACAAAATAAGGTACTTAAAAATATTAAATGTACATTTCTTAAAATAAATTCAAAAAAATAATGGATTCATCTCCATTATTTTATTTTTTGCTCTAATTTTTCTATTCCTTCTTTAATTGCAATGTTTATTAGTACATAAATTGGAATATTATATTTCTTCTTCATTTTGTTTAATGTTTCTAATGCTGATTTTCTCATTATAACTGAATGTTTTTCTAGGTCTTTCATTTCACGCATTGTTACTTGCTCTTTTTCTGCTAATTCATATATACATAAATTGATGATTTTGCTTACAGATGCATCAAATTCATTTTCTGATAATCTTATTAAATTTTCATATAAATCCGATTCAATATCTAATGTCCTTTGACTTAAGGTTTCTTTTCTTAATAAAGTATCTAGCATTCCCACTTTATATCGCTCCTTTCTATTGTACTGTATCGAATTTATTATAAAATATTTATGCTTATAATATAATGTTTGTAGAACGAATAAATAATATGCGTTCAATCGTTGTTTTTTGTCTTTTTTTGTGTTATACTAATATACAGTAGTAAATTATTATAAAGGAGTGATTTTATGATGTTCGCAGATTTTATATTGCAATGGATTTATTCATTACCAGTTGAGCAACAAGGTCCTACAACCGTTATGATATGTTTGTTCTGTCTTGAATTGTTATTTGGATTATTATCTATAAAAGCTACTAACGATTATGTTCGTGCTGTTAAGAAATCTAGAGGCTATTAAGCCTCTTTTCTATATACTTTCATTTAATCACTTGACAAATTTTTACTTTTAAGTTATACAAACGCACAATGGTTTTCTATTAGCTAATAAACCTAATTTTTTTTATAGGAGGTAATAATGTATAAATTTATTGAGCAGCGAGATACTACTGATGCTTTAGTTGAACTTATGAAGGACATCACAATATCTAATTCTGACAAGGAAAAAATTTATAATACTATTATGATGTTTAGAAACACTCCAAAGCAACAAGACAGATTTGTACGAGCTTTTGGTTTAAAGCCACCTAATTTTAGAAAAGAAAGCATACAAGAAATTGCTCAATCATATAATTGTTCAGTTTCTGCTATACATAGTTCTTTATTAGCTGTACAATCTACCTTATATCGCATCCCATATGAGTATTTTCTAGTTATTAAGGAAATATACGAAAAGTACAAAAATTAGTATTATTGAGATTTCTAGCATTATGTTAGAAATCTCTTTTATATTAGCCCCATTTCTTTTCCAACATATTCAATTATTTTCCCCTTCATTCTGTAGTATGTTCTTTCTGATACTGGGAAATCATAGCAGACTTTTATTTTATTATTTGCATCTGTTTCTTTGTAGTTCATTTCAAAAAATCTTTTATGATCAGCATCAAGTTTCTTTAGGGCATTTTCAATACATTCTTTATTATATTCCATTTTATATATTGCCATTGGAGTTGATAACCTTATTACTTTGTCAAGTGTTGGATCTGATTTATTATTCCCTTTTGGTTGTCCATCTGCAGGTGGAGGACTTGATGAGATAATATCTTGCCTTATGGCTTCTATCTTTTTTTCATAGCTTTTATAATTAGTTAATTCATAATCTATATAATTATATACTTTTTTATTTATTCTCATTTTCGTTCCTCCTTAGCAATTTATTATTTTCTAATATTTTTTGTACATCTTCTATACTGTATGCTATTCCTGTTATTGCACCTGCTTCTTTTAATTTTTTTAATGTTATTTCTTGCAATTTGGTTGGAGTGTTTCCTGGTACTTTTACCTCAATACATACTATTTTTCCTGCATACACACACATAATATCTGGTAGACCTATTACCGAATATTGATTTCCATGATTCTTCCAGACTACCGCATTTGGAAGATTATCCTTTAAATACTTTTGTATTTTTCTTTGTAAAACACTTTCTAACATTTCGATTCCTCCTTTAGCAGTTTTTTTAGTATTTCTTCTAATACATTTACTACTATGGAGTTTCCTGCCTGCTTGTATAACTGTGTGTCGCTTGTAGGAATTTCTTTTGCTTTGTAAAAGTCAGTATCATCAAATCCGCATAAGCCTCCAACATTCAAGTGGTGTCAATCTTCTTATTTTATATTCTGGATATTTTTCTTTCATCACATAAGTAGGATTTCCTTGAACAGCTTTTACTGTTGGTGTTATTCCAGTTTCTGATATTACTCTACCTGCTTCATGTCCACTTGGAAAACAATTCCCCTCTACCATTATTTTATTTGTATTTACCAATGTGGCTTGTCTGCATCCAGTATCTAAAGTTTGTGCTACACCATGTCCTACTCTACCTCTTTTTTTATTTGAATATGGAAAATTCATGTTGATGCTATCTCCTTCTGTTGCTGTGTCATATCCTTTTTTTGTTGCGTTTATTACATTTATCATAGGTTGTCTATATCCACCTTGCATTGTATCTAATGGTGGAGCGATTCCTTCTTTTTCATACACGCTTCCTGCTTGATGTCTTTTTCCATCTTTATCAAAGATTCCACCTATTCTTTCTACCATAACTTTTGGCTTTATATTTCCACCTTGCATTGCTGTTACTGTAGGTGCTATTCCTTTGTCTGAATAAACTTTATTTGATGACCTATACCATCCTTTGTTATTCAAATCTCCTGCCTCTATGATATTTCCGTTAGCATATCCATGTGTTCCTGCAATTATTGTCGGACTTATTCCATCTGGAGAATATACTTGACCTGCTTGGCTATTTGGTGTTATTTCTCCAACTTTTGCAATTTCTCCATTATTTTGTTCTTTTGCAATAAATCCTTTAATCATATTTTCTGATAGAAAATACTTTTCATCTACTTCATTTTCAAGTATATCCTTTAATCTTAACCCATTATCAAACTCTGTTGGAAATTCAAATGTTCCTGTGTCTATATCTTTTCTAATGCTGACTATAAAGACTCGTTCCCTATTTTGTGGTACACCGAAATTCTTGGCATTAAGTACCTTCCAGTAGTTATTGTATCCTGCATTTTCCAAATCCTTTAGGATCATATCAAATGTTTCCTTGAATCTCTTACTTGTTAGATTTTTTACATTTTCTATAATCGAGTATTTTGGTTTAGTTTCCTTTAGTATTCTTATGCCTTCATAATATAGTCCGCTTCTAGTTCCTATTTCTACGCCTTTTAGTTTTCCTGCTACTGATATATCCTGACAAGGAAATCCCCAAGTCATCATATCAATTTTCTTTTCTGCATTAACAAAATGTATTTCTCTAATATCTCCTAGGTTTAATTCTTCGGATTCATTATGTATTGCACAATAACTTTTTATAGCATATTTATCAATTTCACTAAATCCTACTAATTCATAAGGGATATTCTGTCTTTTTAGTGCTTTTTCAAATGCACCGATTCCGAGTAAATAAGCTCAATAATTTCATATTATTTCATCCTTTTTCTACTTATTTACCCTTTTGATTTCTCAATTATCTCCTTCCAAATCTCGACATATTTTCTGATTTCCATTTCGAGTTCGGTTATACTTCTTTTTTCGTTGTATACTCTATCTATTTTGCACAATTGCATTCCATATTTCTGGTCTAGTTCTGGATTTTCATTTAGAAATTCAATTTGTTTTCTAGTTAAATTTCCTGGACCATATTGTGTCATATAATCCATTAGCTCATTCGCCTTTTTAGGTGTAAATGATGCTAGTTGTTTTTTCTCTAGTTCTATAATTTTTTTTACCAATTCTTCATATTCTGTTTTCCATTTTTTCAATTGTTTTTCTGGTAATTTATCTGCTTTTTCTTTTTGTTTCAATAGTTTCGCTAATTCTTCATCCATTTTTGTTACACTTTCTTATGTGTAACAGGTGTAACAATGTGTGACGCATTTTTCGTTTATATTTCAATGTTTTTAGCATTTTGTCACACATCACACATTTTTTTAACATATACTATATAGAATAAAAAAAATATGATTTTCTATTTTTATATTTTTTTATCCTATATGTAAAATTACATTTTATGTGTGATTTGTGTTACATTTTATGTATTATTACAGCCCCAACTTTTTCGCTGTCACACAAACCGTTACACATGTGTTACACATCACACTTATTTTTAATCAAATGGACATTCCCTCATGTCAGTTTTAAAAGCAATGAATCTTTGCGTTTGTCCATCCCATCTTTTAGTTACCAAGTTCCTACCTTGATTATCTTTGTCTATGTAGTCCCTATCTGCTAGTCCTTTTAGAATTTTTCTATAACTCATTTTTTGTTTTTCTAATACGCCTTGCAATATGTGTGGTAGAATATAATATTTTCCTTTGTCTATGATTCCATATCGCTCATATCCATACGAATTTACTGATATGCCTCTGACATCTACAAGGTCAAATGAATTTTTATTACTTATTACCCAACTATGAATATAATCATATGCTTTTTCTACAATGTCACTTTCTTTTACTGTTGTTAGGTTATCTAGTAATTCTAATCCCATTTGGTAGCTTCTTTCTTCAGTATCAGTTTCATTGAATAGTAATTCACTTTGTAATATATCTGCTAGGATAATTACTGCTATTGCTGTTATATGTGTACTAATTTTATCTTGCGTATCATCTTTTAATCTAGCAACTATATCCTTGTATCGTTCTTTTAACTCATTTCTTTTTGGATATCTCAATATTAATTCTTCTACGAATTTCTTACCTGCAGTTCCATAGTATGATTCACTTATTTCGTGCATTTTTGCCGCTTCTTCTGTACTATAAAATGGTGTTCCTGTAATTTCTAATGCTCTGGTTATAATTCCTGATTGTGAGGTCATTGTACTGATTGGCTCCTCGCCAGTTGTTAATATAAAACTACGCCAATTTGATATTGCCTGTGTACCTCCTGTTTTGCTACCTCTTAATTTTCCGCTTCCAGTACCTAGCATATACACAAGGTTTTCTATAAATGCTTGGTTATCTCCTGCAACTTGTTTTTCATCTATTCCAACTGGTAGATCATTGAATAATGTTGCCCTTCTTTCTAGTCCTACTTTTGTAGCATTAAATGATACCATTAGAGCTTCTGGATTCCCCCATACTGATAGTGCTGCTTTTAGTAATGCTGTTTTTCCTACTCTAGAATCGCCCCATAGATGAAAAAATACTGTTCTATGGCTTAGGTCTTTTAGCAATGTTGCACCAAATGATGCGGCCATCATTCCTCTGAATATATTGTTATATCTATATGGTTTTATATGTTCTATCCATTCTTCCAATGTTCCACTTTCATCATATGCATCTATCCACTTTTGTCCATTTCTATCTACATCAAGTATGATGTCGCCAGGCACACATGGTAAAAACTTATTTCCATGCCATCCTAGTTGCGTTACTGTCCTTTTTACTGGCAATATGTCTTTATTGTCTGCAAATAATGAATCAAGATATGTTACCATCTTTTTTGCATTTTCACTTGTTATTGCTATTCCTATATCTGTTAGAATTGGCAAGTTCCTTGATTGGAATATAGTGCTTCTAGGATATATTGCAAAATGCCATTTCTTATCTATGTAGTATGTTATTTCTATTTTTTCTTCATTGCTTTCTAGACTTTTTATTCTACTATTTATGAGCATTGGAGTTGAACATATCAATACATTTCCACCCATTTTATCGTTATGTGCAAAGACTCCTGTCTCATTTACTAACCATCCTACTGGGATTTTCGGCTGAATCGGTGCTCCTGGTATAACAACTTCTGGCTTATTAACTATTTGTTCTATTTCTAGTTTCGTTTTGCTTTCTATGATATTATTCCATATTGCTGTAAAATCCTTTTGCCTTTTTATATGTAGTTCCGATGGATCTTTTACACCTACAGAACAACATTCGATTTTATACACTTCGCCTTTATATTCTGCAGTTAATAAACCCTTGCAAACTGATTTCACAAAAGTATCTCCACCAGTATCATTTTCGTGGTGTATATATATTTTTTTGATGTCCTTTATATCTTCTACCCAAGATGCATTAAAGGTACTCGCTCCTGGTACTCCTAAAACTGGTATATTATAATATGATAATGTATGAGTATCACTTTCTCCTTCTACTAACACTACATATTCTTGCTGTCTGATTTTTTCTATATTTTGTATTCCATATAACCATAATTTTGAGTTTTGATTCCATTTGAAATCTTTATTTGTACCTCTTTTCCTAGTGCCTATTAGTTTTCGTTCTTTGTTGAAATATGGTATTCCTATGTAATGTTTTAGATTTTTCAAGCCCCATTCTTCTTTTAGCCAGTCTACTGGTAGTTTCTTTTCGAGTGCATATATGTCTATTGTGTAATCTTCAATTGGTACTACATTATCTATCCCTATCTCTTTGTATATTTCCTTGGCCGCTTCTTTTGTTCCTATATTTTTCATTTGCGAGATAAACTTTATATAGTTTCCTTCTTCTTCACAAGCAAAACACTTATACCTTCCTGTTTTTAAATCCACAGAGAAACTTGGTTTTTTTTCATTTCCGCCTTTATGGAAAGGGCAATTTGCTTGTATTGAATTGCCCTTTTTCTTTACATTCTTCAAGTATTTACTATACTCGGCTTCATAATTTAATTTTGAATCTATATCTACTTCTGCCATGCAAGATTACCCCTTCCTATTATTTTAGAAAGGTAATTCCGTATCTTCCGTATTTTCCTTTGAATATTCTTCTGCTTGTACTACTCTAGTTGTATTTTTCATTTCTGCAGCATACTTTCTTACCTTTTCTTTTACTTCTGGTGGTAGTATTTCATCCATTACAAATGTTGCTTGAGCATAAGTAATTCCACCTTTACTTTCTGCTTTCTTTAGTGCTATTTTGGTTATTACATCGCATGGTCTTAATCCTTTTGCTACGATTCTTTGAAGATATTTTCCAAATGGACTTATGCTAGTTGCTGGTAATGTTAAAAGCATTGGAAAGGTATCTCCACTTCTTAAAATATATAATCTACGCATATTTTTACAAGCTTTTCCGATTCCATCAATTGCAGTTCCATATTTATTATTTGGACACGATTCACAACTAATTGATTCTCCTTCCATATTTACACCGATATGTCCATCACAAGAAAAGCAGTCAGGTGCAGATTCAGTTCCATCGTATGCATCCTTGTAATATGCATTTATAGGATATTGATCTACTATTACTACTTTTAATTCTTTTACAACATCTGGATTCTCTGGATCATCTCCTGGAACTTCAAAAGCTGTTGTTCCTCCTGCTGGGATTTTAATTTTGTCAAATGATAAGTTGAATCCATCTAACTCATCCATTGGAATTTCCTTATTTTCTATTCCCATTATAAAATTGTTTTGATTGGTTGTAGTTATTTCTTTGCTCATAATTGTTCCCCTCCATTTTTTTCAATTCTTTTTTTAGTCTTAAAATTTCTGCATCTTTATACTTGTCTATACTGCTTATACATCTCAATGCAATTAAGGTTAGACATATTATCCATATTATTTGAAACATTCTATGACCTCCTAGTTCCTATTGTTGTTTTTTCATATAAACTAACAATATTTTGTAAATATTCTGGCAGTTCATCTGTTGTTTCCCAGCCTTGCTCTTTTACAAAACTTTTAAAAGTCTGTGCATTTACTTCTTCTTTTACTAACCCTGCATATCCATTTTCTTTCAATGCTTCTACTAATGCTACTTTGTTTTCTGCAAGTACATTTGGTATTACTGTTGTTTTTAATGAATATGTTATTCCGTTCTTACCTTTAAAGTTTTGTAATTCGCTCTCTACCATCATATCTATTAGTTTTTTTTCTTGATTCTCAATTTGTTTCTTTATTTGTTTTAGTTCTTCTTCTACCTGTGTCTTATTATCTTTTAAATGTGTTAGGAATTCTGCTTCTATCATCAATTTATCATTCATTCTTCTCCATCCTTTTTCATATTTTTACTTCTTTCTTCTAGCAATAAATTTTGTAGAAACTCAATTTCTTTGTGCATAAATTTTATGTTAAATTCTAATTTTTCTTTTGAATCTTTCAGTATTTCGATTGCTTCTGTTTGTACTTCATTTATCTTGTTTAAGTTCTCTATTTCTGTTTCTAATTTATATTTTTCAGCAAGTTCTTCCGTTAGATCTTCAACAAGTTTATATAATTCTCTATATTTTTCAGCACATTTATTTTCTTTTGCACAAGGCATTCCATCAAGTGCTTCAAAAAATATTTCCATGTCATCTTTATTCATTCTCATCACTCTCTGCTATTTTTACAAATATTTCTCCAAGCTCCATAGCAGCCTTTCCAAATATTTTTAGCAATTCTGCAAATTTCTTTTCAATATCCTCTTCAGTTTCTTCTGATTCTTTCTCTGTACTATCTGAATCGCTATTATTATTTTTATCGATAATGATTGTAGTTCCTTTTGCTTCCTTGATTTTTTCTACTATGTCATCCATTTTTATTTTGTCTGGATGTAATTCGCTTAAATTAAATACTATTACCTCATCATCTATAAAGTCTAGAATTACACATTTGTTTCCTTCTTTTGTTTTTACAATATTTCCAATTTCATATTTTTTCATTTTCTTTCTTTCCTTCCTATTCAAAAAATTTTCTCCAATTATCCACAATTGTTGTTGATATATCTCCTTTGTTATCCAATACCTTCATTAGCCTTGTATCTATTGTATTTTTAGCAATTAGGTGTATATGGTTAACATTGTTCTTTTGTCCTATTCTATGTAATCTTGCCATTGCTTGAGTATAATCGACATAGTTAAAATCCACACTATAAAATACTGATGTGTCTGCTGCAGTTAATGTGATTCCTAGTCCTGCTGTGTGTGTCTGACATATAAATACTTTTACATCATCCTTGTTTTGAAAGTCATCCACCATTTGTCCACGCTCATCCATTTTTACTTGACCTGTGATCCAACTGTATTTTATTCCTTTACTTTCTACTAGCTTTTTTATTGCAGAAATTTCATCCAAGAAAACTGCAAATATTACTAGCTTTTTATTGGAATCTATTACTACATCGTTTATGATTTCTTCAAGTGCATCTAGTTTTGCGTTACTTACAAATTGTGTTTCTTTATCATCGTTATTGATAAAGCCACCTGTTATTTGTCTTAATCTTAATGTTTTGGTAAGTACATTGGTTACTGTGATTTCTCCTTGCTCTAATTCCATATAGCATTCTTTTTTTATCTGGTCATATATTTTTCTACTACTTGGCTCTAGTTCACAGTATCTCATTGTTTTTATTTCCTCTGGCAAGTCTAGTGCTTCTTCTTTTGTTACTCTATACGCAATACTATGCATTTTTTCTATTAGTTCATCTTGGTTGATGTATCCAATTACTTGATGGCCTCCATATCCACCCATTCGCACATACCTATTTCTGAAAATATAAAAGCTTGTACCATATATTGTTTTGTCTACAAATCTGTATTGGCTAAATACATCTAACGGATTATTTTGTATTGGTGTTCCTGTAAGTAGCATTTTATATTTTGCTATATCTCCAAGCTTATGCATTGCCTTACTCTGTGCTGCAGTATGATTTTTTATTCTTTGTGATTCATCACATATAATCATATCTGGATTCCATTCTTTTAGGTCATCAAACATTCTCCAAGTTGATTCATAGTTGATTACTGCTACTTTTAATCCTTTTCCAAATACAAGTTCTTTTAATTTCTGCTTTCTTTTGTTCATAGTTCCTTCTAGTGTTATAACAGTATTTTCAAAATCTGCATATTGCTCTATTTCTTTTTCCCATACAGGTACTACCGATGCTGGGCAAACAACAAGAACTTTCTTTATTTTTTCGTTTAAGTAAGCTCTACCCATTACTGCTATAGTTGTTAATGTTTTTCCTGTACCCATATCCATTAATAATACTGCTCCTGACATAAGTGGCCTCCTATTTTATTTCCTTAAATATATCTTTTAAGTCTTTCTTATCTATACCCATTGCCATAAATGATGCCATAAGTCCTAAAGATAATTTTTCGTTTAATTTTCTTTCCATTTCATCTAATTCTTTGGCTACTCTTTGTGTTACATTTCCTAATACAGTTAAGTCTATTATCAATTTTTCTTTGTTATCAAATTCAATTTCAAATGTAACCTCTGGTTTAATTCCTATGTGTTCCTGTGCTTTTATACTTTTGATTTCTCTATTACCCCTTAAATTCATTATTTTTTCCATATACTTTTTACTCCTTTTTAAATAAATTCATTAACTTACAAGCTATATTATAGCCTTTTATCTGGTGTTGGTATGGTTTTACTTTTATTGGCATTGGCTCTATTTCTACAGATTCACTTGCCATTTTTTCTTTTGTTGCTTCCATAATGTGTTCGTATTGTTTATTTCCATAGTCTATTATTTCTTTTCCTACTACACATCCAATTTTCTCTAGTCTAGTAATATTATCTTTAGTACATGGAACTATCCAAGCTTTTCTTTCTTTTTTCCACTTTGGATCAAACAATTTGCTTTTTATAAAATCTTTATATTGGTAGCTGTCCGTTAATACTATTTGTCCATCTTCAAATGATGCTATCATCTATACTATTCCTTGTATAAATTTTCATAGTATTCTTTAGCTTCTTGATATGTAGCAAAGTATTCTCCTTTTATCCAAGTTTTATCTTTTAGCAATTTTGTTGTTACTACATATGGATTCATTGAGTTATTTTTTATAAAAATTATTGTTTTTCCAAGCTTTACATCGCAATTCATTAGCTCACATGTTCCGAAATTTGGATTTTCAAATTCCATCTAGTTTTCCTCCTTTTGCAAAAATTGAGCCTTTACAAATGGCTTTGATTTGTGTTATAATGTGTACAATTAATTATTTAATTAAGTGCAAAGTAAAACAATTTATGTTCCTGATATACAATTTATTGTTCTGCTTTGTTCTTTTTTATTGTCTATATATTGATAGAACAGTTTTGGTGATATGTAATAAGTCCATTTTGAACTTAACTTTACTGCGGATCCAAATGGAAATCTATTGTTTCTTAAGCCTATTCTTACAAATTGCTCTGATGTTCCCATTAGATTAGCTGCTTTTTTTATTGTTACTTTCTTTTCATCTGCATCCATTATTTCCTCCTTTCTTGTATTTCTTTTGTAAAGAGTTGATGTTTTACTTATTTCTTTTGTATTTAATTGTAAAAAAATAAGCCTATCTATCCAACAGTTTCATTTCTGGGAAGATATTCTCGACCTTTTCTTCAAGTATTTTTGCTATCTTTCTTTTCTTATTGGTTGGAACATCTATATCCTTATTTTCCATATACGAAACTGCTTGTTGTGTTACTTTTAGTCTTTTGGCTAATTCTTTTTGGCTTATATTCTTTTTCTTTCGTATATTCTGAATATTATTATACATATTTCCCACCCTTCCATTTGTACACATTTCTTTTGTACAAACAGTATTATATAGTCATTTCTTTTGTATGTCAATACTTTTTAACAAATTTCTTTTGTAAAACCACTTGACTTGTACAAATTATTTTTGTATAATAGTTTTAAAGGAGTTGATTTACTTATGAAAAATAGGTTATTTGATTTAAGAACTGAACGCAATTTATCTCAAGAAGAATTGGCTAAACAAATTGATTATTCGCAACAAATTATTAGCCATTATGAAAGTGGAAAGAATCAAAAAGTTAGTATGGATTTTGAAAATAAAATATGTGACTTTTTTGGTTGTTCACTAGATTATTTGAGATGTCGTTCTAATATAAGGAACGAGCAAAAATATGATGACACTTTAAAAAAGGTCGCAGGAATGATTGAGGAATTTTACAAAGGAAACGGAAATGAAAAAAGACAAGACCTTACAGATGAAGAACTTGCCTCTTTTCTTGAGTTTATCTCACAATTTAAAGATTTGCTCCAAAAGTTTCCGAAGTAGTATTATTTATTGGAATTACCCTTTAAGTATTCCTTTATAAATATTAATACTGCTCTTAACTCGATATCGTTTTCTTGCAAAAACTTGCATAGTTTGTCAAAATTCGACATTTTGTTTACCCCTTTTTTAGTAATTTGACTACAAATACTACTTCGTTTATTACAACATATAAATGGGTACTATTGCTAGTTTTATTACTTCTTTATAATTATAACACATTATGTCAACTTTTGCAAATTATGGAATTACTTTAGTATTTTCTCGTTCCTAATAAAGGAGGAGATTATGCGAAATCCCAATGGTTTTGGATGTGTATATAAGGCTCCTGGCAACAGACGAAAGCCTTATATTGCTCGAATAACGATAGGTTGGAATGATGAGACTGGTAGGCAACAATTTAAAAATATTGGTAGCTATGTTACTTATAAAGAAGCTATGGCTGCTCTTACAGATTACAATGCTGACCCTTATGATATTGATGCAAGTAGAATTACTTTTGCTGAACTATATGATAAGTGGTCAAATAATAAATTTCCTAAAATAAGCAATTCAATGATGCTTAGTTATAAAAACGCTTTTAAAGCTTGTAAGGAGATTCACGATTTACCTTTTATAACAATTAAAAAGCATCAAATCCAAACAGTTATTACTAATAGTGATAAGACTTTTAGTGGTAAGGAACGTATGAAAATGCTTATTAGTCAGATGTCTGACTATGCTATGGAAAGTGATATTATCAAAAAGAATTATTGTAAGTGTGAAATTGATTTAGGCGATAAGCCTGATAAGTCTATTATCCGAATTCCTTTTACAGAAGATGAAATCAAAACCTTATATAAATCATTACATGTGTATCGTTATACTGACACTATTTTAATGATGATATTCTCTGGTGTTAGACCTAGTGAATTACTTTTGGTTGAAACTGAAAATGTACATTTAGATGAAAACTACTTTATTTGTGGTATTAAGAATAGTAGTAGTAAAAATAGAAAAGTTCCTATCAGTAGCTTTGTAAGACCATTCTTTGAAAAATATTATAATGAGGCAATTGCTTCTGGATCCAAATGGTTGATTCAAAATACTGAAGGGCAACAAATGAAATATAGTAATTATAATCGTGATAAATTCCATAAGATTATGGAACGATTAGAACTAGAACATCGACCACATGATGGTCGACACACTTTTGCAAGTATGATGGATAAAATTGAAGCTAATAAGCTTTGTACTCAATTAATTATGGGCCACTCGCCTAGAGTATTAATTGATAATGTATATGTCCATAAATCTGTAGAAGAATTGCAAATTGAAATTGACAAGTTAGAATCATTATTTAATTTAGATGAAATGTTATCTCTTATAGATGCTGCATACTGGAGAAATGAATATCAATTTTTGAACTTTGCTCCACCTCCAGAAATTGCCCACATAAGTGCATAAAATTTCTCTAAATAACTAAACCGTGCTACCGCTAATATACCCATAATATACAAAAACGCCTACAACCCTTTATTTTAGGCGGTAGGCACGAGTTTCGTTATTACTAATGCTATTAGTGTAATTCCTTTTTGCTTGTT
>CAJUSU010000011.1 GCA_910589185.1 uncultured Clostridia bacterium | reverse complement strand
CATTCTTCAATGGATATAGACCACAATTCTATTTCAGAACAACAGACGTTACAGGTGTTATTGATTTACAAGCTGGAACAGAAATGGTTATGCCAGGTGATAACGTAGATATGACTATCGAACTTATTACTCCAATCGCTATCGAAAACGGATTAAGATTCGCTATTCGTGAAGGTGGACGTACAGTAGGTTCTGGTGTAGTATCAGAAGTTATTGAATAAGATATAACTTGAAATATAGAAATAGCAAGGATTACGAGAAATTGTAAGAACCTTGCTATTTTTATGTTAAAAATTAACAACTTGACTTTGAATAAACTTTATAATATATTATTAATAGAGAGGATGGTATACTTATGTTTTGTAGAAAGTGTGGAAAAAGGATTTTAGAAGATTCAAGAGTTTGCATGTATTGTGGTGAAATCATAAAAAATCCGGAAGTAGATCAGGAAAACTTGAAGATAGATAGGAAAAGTGATGAATATTATAAAATGCCAACTAGTTTATTTTGGTTTTGGTTTTGGCTAATACTTATGATTATTTTTACTATAGTGAGTAAAGGGATATTGTTTTTTAGCTTAATTATACCAGTATTTGTTTTATTACAGATAAAACAAATAGAGTACAAATACAACGAAGAAGAATTGATAATTAAAACTGGTCTAATAGTGAAAATTCAAAGAAATATTGCAATGAATAAAATAGAAGAAGTTAATACTAAATTAGGAGTGTTAAATTTGATAGTACAAGCTAAAACGATATCATTAGACAATATTAAGAATTTGGAACAAGAGGCAGAAAGGTTTATTCAAGTATGGAATAAGAATAGATAGTATAAAATCCAGTATATTTTTATATGATAATGTTATGAAATTTAATGAACAAAAGCTGTAGAATAATTGACTTTTTAAGAGATTAATTATATACTATTGCTTGTACAAGAGATAAGGAATTTATATCCATAAAAAAGAGAAAAGAAAAAGGAGAGATTCTTATCCAATGAGAAAATTACAAAGAATATTATTAATAGGCAGTTTAATTATTGCTATGTTACTTATGTTTTCCATTACTTCTAATGCAGCTACTGTCAAGATTACTGGAGAGGTAGTAAATATCAGAAAAGAAGCATCTACAGAATCAAGTGTTGTTGCTAGATTATCAGAAAATGTAGAATGTGAATATGTTGGAGAAAAAGGTAATTGGTATCAAATAAAGTATAAAAACTATATAGGGTATGTTAGCAAAGATTATGCAAAGTTACAAGGGACGGTTTCGAATAATCAGGCAAGCTCCAATACGACAAATGTACAAAGCAATACTACTACAACACAAAACAATAATACTGCTCAAACAAGTAACACACAGTCAGTAACCAAAAAGCTAAAACAAAATAGCACGATTAAAATTTTGCCATTGGTTCATGCAAGTAATATTGGAAATGCGAAAACTTCTAATGTAGTTCTTGTATTAGCGGAAACATCAGGGTGGTCATATATTCAAACAGATGAAATTAGTGGTTGGGTGAGAACAAATAGCTTAGAAGATAGCAAAACTACTACACAAGTAAACTCTAAGCCAGAGGATTCTTCTCAAAAAGATGATAATCAAACAGAAAAGATAGGATATATTAGTGAAGAAGAAGTAAACATGAGAAAAGGTGCAGGCACAAATTATTCTATTATTAAAACATTAAAATTGAATGCACAAGTTACCATTTTAGGAGAACAAGGAAAATGGTATAAAGTGAAATCAGGAAATGACACAGGTTACATTTCAAAAGATTATGTGTCAGATAAAGCTAAAATTACGAATAGAAGTTTAACAGAGCCTAGAGAAAATAAGGAAGATGCAACAGAAATTGAAGAAAAGAAGATAGATAGTATAAGTGATACAAAAACTGCAACAAGCAATAAAAATTCAACCAGTTCTAGTGGCATAAAAGGAACAGATGTAGTTGCTTATGCTAAAAAATATTTAGGACATAAATATGTATGGGGCGGAGATGGTTCTAATGGAACTTTTGACTGCTCAGGATTTACTATGTATGTGTATAAGCATTTTGGTGTAAGTCTTCCACATTATACAGTTTCACAATATAATAGTGGAAAAGGCAAGAAAATTACAAAACAGAGTGACTTGAAAATGGGAGATATTGTATATCTAACTGACTATGTAACAGGGGCACCTTGTGGACATTGTGGCATTTATATCAGTGATGGAAAGTTTATTCATGCAGATAGTACAGTTATGAAGGTCAATATTTCGGATTTAAATGGAATGTATAAAGGCAGATTTTGTGGAGCACTAAGAATTGCAGAATAATAATTTTATATGGGGCAAATAGAAAGGGTGGAAAGATGAGACCATTTTGTATTGCTACCATAGGTGGAATATTAGGAATTATTGTGGGGCTATACTTCAAAAGTATAGCTCTTTTAGTTATACTTTTTATTTTGACAACTCTAGTTATATTATTACTTAAAAATATATCGAAAGAAAAGATACGAATGATTATCATTTTTTTGATTGGATTTGTTCTATTGGAAAGCCTTACTATCTGGCAGGAAAATAACTTTGAGCAAATCAATGAAAAGTATGCTCAAAAAGAAATTGAAATCCAAGCAATAGTTATAAATGATAAGATTGAAAAAGAATATAAAGATGTTTACTATGTTCAAGTAATAAAAGTAGAAGGGCAAGATAAGAAGCAGAACTTTAAAATGGTGTTAAATGTGAAAAGACAAAAAGAGCACAAACTCACATTAGAATATGGAGATATCATTTGTTTCAAGGGAATTTACGAACAACCCAATGAAGCTAGAAATGAGGGTGGATTTGATTATGCACAATATCTTAAAACAAAAAAGATAGTAGGAATTACTACAATAAAAGCAGAAGAAATAAATGTGATTGATAAAAATAGAACAGGTATGTTAGCAAGAGTAGTGCATGATATTAGAAGAAACATAGTAACAAGAATAAGAGCAATCTTGACAGAAGATATTGCTAATTTGTGTACAGGTCTATTAGTAGGAGAAAAAAGTGAACTATCAGAAGATATACAAGAGACATTTAGAAAGAGTAATTTATCCCATATGTTAGCCATTTCAGGAGCGCATATTTCTTATATTTTGCTAGGAATAACTACACTTATCCAAAGATTAAAGTTTCATAAGAGATGGTCAAAAGTAATTCTCATTTTCTTTTTTATTTTCTTTATGGCTTTAACAGGGTTTACGGCATCTGTTACGAGAAGTTGCATTATGGTGCTTTTACAACTATTAGCGAGTATCTTATTTAGAAAATCAGATGTTTATCAAAATTTGGCGATTAGCAGTTTTATAATTCTTCTTATTAACCCATATACACTATTAGACATTGGATTTCAACTTTCTTTTGGAGGAACAATAGGCATTATTATCTTTTCCAAGAAGTTACAAAAAAGTGGTAAGCAAAAAAAGAGAATATATATGAATAAACTGTTAGAAATAGTAGAGAAAAGTTGGCAGAAAATAAAGGAAATGTGTATTGTTACTTTATCTGCCAATCTAATTATTATTCCAATTATGGTGTATCATTTTAATACTATTTCGTTTACCTTTTTTATTTCTAATTTATTAGCAAGTCCCATTTTAGGTATTAGTTTAATTCTAGGAATGATATTGATTCTATCACTTTTGATTGTACCTTTGGCAAAGATACTTTCTTTATTTTTACAACCTATTTTACAATTATTAATATGGATAGCAGAATTTTCTAGTAGATTACCACTCTCACAGATCTTAGTTCCAACTCCAAAGATATGGCAAATCAGTCTATACTATTTTATCTTAATTTGTATATTCTTTTATAAAAGCAATTTACAAGATAAATATAAATTCATCACAAAGTATAAAAAAGGTATAATAGTAATACTAATTTTTCTTATATTTTTTCCTTATATTTTCCAAATAATTCCCAACGATAAATTAGTAATTTCTTTTATTGATGTAGGGCAAGGAGATAGTATGCTTATCCAAACTCCATCTCGTAAAACTATTTTGGTAGATGGAGGAGGGAGTGAAACAGGGAGTTTTAACATGGGAGAAAAGACATTAATTCCTTATTTATTGGATCAAGGAATTATGAAAATTGATTATATGATGTTTTCACATTTTGACCGGAGATCACTGTCAAGGGCTATTAAGTGTTATGCAGAAATTAAAAGTGAAAAAGGCGATTGTTAGTAAACAAGGCGAGAAATCTAGTAATTATATGCAGTTTTTGAAGATTGCTAAAAAGAAAAATGTAAAAATAGTGGTAGTACAAGCAGGAGATGTTATTACAATTGATGAAAAATGTAGTTTATCTATCTTATTCCCAGAAAAAGATTTGATTCATACAAATATATTGAATAATAATTCTATTGTAGCAAAATTTATGTATCAACAAGAAACAGCAAAGCAATTTTCTTTGTTGTTGACAGGAGATGTAGAAGAAATTGCAGAAGAAAAGCTATGTGAGATGTATCAAGGTACAGGCAGATTACAAGCAGATATCTTAAAAGTAGCACATCATCGGTTCAAAAACATCTTCTACAATACAGTTTTTAGAATTGGTAAAGCCAAAGATTGCACTAGTTGGAGTTGGAGAGAAAAATACTTTTGGACATCCAAGTAAGATAACAATGAAAAATTTAATTAACTTACGGTTGTAGAATTTATAGGACGGATGAAAGTGGAGAAATCACGATAATTGTGACAAATAAACGGAAAAATAAGAATTAAAGAAAGAATAAAGTAGAAACCTTTTGTATTCTTCCTGATATCATTATAAAAAAATATTTACAACAAAAAATTGTTGGTATATAATATGGTGCAATGGATATAACTATAACAAAAGACGGCAAAAATTGTTTTGTCCAAAAATACAAAAAGGAGATAGAAAAATGGCAAAGGAAATTAGTGAAGAAGAGAAAAATCATATTCAAGACATGATTAATGGTTTAGTAGAAAGAGCCAAAAAAGCATCAGAGGAATACTTAAAATTAGACCAAGAACAAGTAGACGAAATCATTAAACAAATGTCTATGGCAGGGTTGGAACATCATATGGAACTTGCTAAAATGGCAGTAGAAGAGACAGGACGTGGAATTTACGAGGATAAAATCACAAAGAATATGTTTGCGACAGAATACATTTATCATAGTATTAAATATGACAAAACAGTAGGTGTTATTTCTGAAAATGAAGAAGAAGGATATGAAGAAATTGCAGAACCAATTGGTATTATAGCAGGTGTTACACCCGTCACAAATCCAACATCTACTACTATGTTTAAGTCTATTATTGCAGCAAAAACAAGGAATGTTATCATTTTTGGATTTCACCCATCAGCACAAAAGAGCAGTAGTAGAGCAGCAGAAATTTTAAGAGAAGCAGCAGTGAAAGCAGGTGCACCAGAAGATTGTATTTTATGGGTGCCAGAGCCATCTATTACAGCGACTACACTTTTAATGAATCATCCTGATGTTAACTTAATTTTAGCAACTGGTGGAAGCGGAATGGTAAAATCAGCATATTCTTGTGGAAAACCAGCATTAGGTGTAGGACCAGGAAATGTTCCTTGCTATATTGATAAAACTGCAAAACTTAAAACCTCTGTTAATGACTTAGTCATGTCAAAATCATTTGATAATGGAATGATTTGTGCTTCTGAACAATCTGTTATTGTTGACAAAGAAATTAGCAAAGAATTTGAGAAATTAATGAAAGAATCTGGTTGCTACTTTTTAAATAGTGAGCAAACACAAAAATTAAGAGACAGTATGTTTATTGCAGAAAAAGGCTGTGCTTTAAATGCGGATATTGTAGGAAAAAGTCCTTATGATATTGCAAAAGGAGCTGGCATAGAAGTACCACAAGATACAAAAGTGCTAGTACTAAAAGAGAATGGAGTAGGAATTGAATATCCATTTTCTAAAGAAAAGTTAAGCCCAGTTCTTGCATATTATATTGTAAAAGGTGCAGAAGAAGGGATTGAACTTGCTGAAAAACTAATTGAATTTGGAGGATTAGGACATTCAGCAGTTATTCATTCAGAAGATAAAGAAACCATTCGTAAATTCTCAGAAAAGGTAAAGGTAGGAAGAATTATTGTTAATTCTCCATCTACTCATGGGGCAATTGGTGATATTTATAATACCAATATGCCATCATTGACACTTGGTTGTGGAACTTTTGGAGGAAATTCTACAACAGCAAACGTATCAAGCGTTAATCTAGTAAATGTAAAAAGAGTAGCAAAAAGGAGAGTTAATATGCAATGGTTTAAGATTCCAGATAAAATCTATTTTGAAGCAGGTTCTATTCAATATTTAGAAAAAATGCCAAATATCTCAAGAGCATTTATTGTAACAGATCCAGGAATGGTGAAATTTGGCTATGTAGATAAAATTTTATACCACTTAAGAAAAAGAAGAGAATATGTACATTCACAAATCTTTTCAGATGTAGAATCAGACCCATCATTTGAAACTGTATATAGAGGAGTAGAAATGATGAGAAGCTTTAATCCTGATGTAATTATTGCATTGGGTGGAGGAAGTGCTATTGATGCGGCAAAAGGAATGTGGCTATTCTATGAACATCCAGAAGCAGATGCGGAAGGCATGAAATTAAAATTTATGGATATTCGTAAACGTACGTATAAATTCCCAACCTTAGGTAACAAATCAAAAATGGTAGCAATTCCAACTACTTCTGGAACAGGTTCTGAAGTTACTTCATTTGCTGTTATTTCTGATAAAGTAAACAACAAGAAATATCCTTTAGCAGACTATGAATTAACACCAGATGTAGCAATTATAGATCCAGACTTGGTAATGAGTTTACCACAAACCATTACAGCAGATACAGGTATGGACGTTCTAACACATGCAATTGAAGCTTATGTTTCTAATATGGCATCAGATTATACAGATGGATTAGCTGAAAAGGCAGTAGAATTAGTATTTAAGAATTTAAGGGAAGCATATAACCATGGAGATAACGCTTTTGCAAGAGAAAAAATGCATAACGCAAGTACCATTGCGGGAATGGCATTTACAAATGCATTTTTAGGAATCAACCACTCTTTGGCACATAAAATAGGAGCAGAATTCCACATGCCACATGGAAGAATTAATGCCATTTTACTACCTTATGTAGTTCGCTATAATAGCAAAATGCCAAGTAAATTTGTATCATTCCCTAAGTACGAATACTTTATAGCAGATCAAAAATATGCAGATTTATCAAGAAGAATGAACTTCCCAGCATATACGAATGAAGAAGGGGTAAATTCATTAATTGCAGAAATTCAAAAGTTAAATGCAGATTTGAATATTCCAAGATCTTTCCAAGAAGCAGGAATAGCAGAACAAGAATTTTTGAGCAAAGTAGATATGTTAGCAGATAGAGCGTTTGAAGATCAATGTACTACTGCTAATCCAAGACTTCCATTAGTAGAAGAATTAAAACAAATTCTATTAGATAGTTACTATGGAAGAGAAGCTTAAAAAATAAAAAAGTAAAAAAATGGAAAAATAATTTTTTACATCTTGACATAAAATAAATATTGTAGTAAAATAAAAGTTAAGTTTTTGATAAAATTTAAAAATAGATTTGCATTGAATATGACGACCAACTAAAAGTTGCTAACAGAGAATAAAGGTGAATGCGCTGAGAGCCTTTTATAGAAGAACATAGTTTGGCCAACACATAGGAGCAAAGAAGTTTTTTAGATAAGTGGAAATTTAATTTAGAAATTAAATTTCAAGCTGGGTGGTACCGCGGAAAAGATTTCGTCCCTGCACTAGAAATAGTGCAAGGGACTTTTTGTTGCCCTCGCACTGTTAATCAAACAAAGAAAGAGGGAATTTTTATGAGTTATTATCACACACACACTTGCAATGAAATACGTTTAGAAGATGTGGGAAAAAAGGTAAAGATTGCAGGTTTTGTAGAGACAATTCGTGATTTTGGTGGACTTGTATTCTTAGACATTCGTGATATGTATGGAATTACACAAGTTGTTACATCAGGAAGGACAGAAGATGTAGATTTTGCATCACATATTCCAGTAGAGTCATCTGTTATGGTAGAAGGAATAGTTCGTAAAAGAGATGAAGAAACGATTAATGAGAAGCTAGATACAGGTTTAGTAGAAATTAGAATTGAAACAATTGAAATTTTAGGAAAAAGAACGAAGGAATTGCCATTTGAGGTTAACACCAATCAAGAAGTAAGAGAAGATTTAAGATTACAATATCGCTACTTAGATTTAAGGAATACTAGATTAAAAGACAATTTGATGTTAAGAGCAAAAGTATTACAATTTTTAAGAGAACAAATGATAGAGCAAGGATTTTTAGAAGTACAAACTCCTATTTTAACAAGTTCTTCACCAGAAGGAGCCAGAGATTACTTGGTGCCAAGTAGATTACATGCAGGACAATTTTATGCTTTGCCACAGGCGCCACAACAATTTAAGCAACTACTAATGGTATCTGGAATAGATAAGTATTTTCAAATTGCACCATGTTTTAGAGATGAAGATGCAAGAGCAGATAGATGCCCAGGAGAGTTTTATCAACTAGACATGGAAATGTCTTACGCTACACAAGAAGATGTATTTGCAGCAATAGAACCAGTGATTTATCATACTTTTACTAAATTTTCGGATAAAAAGGTAAGTCAGTATCCATTTCCACGTATTCCATATCAAGAAGCAATGCTAAAATATGGAAGTGATAAACCAGACTTAAGAAATCCATTATTTATTATTGACTTAACTGAGTTTTTCCAATGTTGTACTTTTAAACCATTTATTGGAAGAACAGTAAGAGCGATTAAAGTTCAAAAGCATTTATCAAAAGGATTCCACGAGAAATTTTTAGAATATGCGATGTCTATTGGTATGCCAGGCCTTGGATATTTAGAAATACAAGAAGATTTATCCTTTAAAGGTCCAATTGACAAATTCATTCCAGAAGAGAAAAAACAAGAATTAATAAACTTAGCTCAATTAAACCAAGGAGATACTATTTTCTTTATTTCAGATAATGAAGAAAGAGCGAATGAGTTTGCAGGACAGATTAGAACAGAATTAGGGAAACGCTTAGAGCTAATACAAGAAGATATTTTTACTTTTTGTTGGATTGTAGATTTTCCAATGTATGAGTTAGATGAACATGGAAAAATTAGCTTTTGCCATAATCCATTTTCTATGCCACAGGGAGGAATTGAAGCATTAAGAGAGAAAAAACCATTGGATATTTTAGCATATCAATATGATATTGTTTGTAATGGTATAGAACTTTCATCGGGAGCGGTAAGAAATCATGACATTGAGATTATGGAGAAAGCCTTTGAAATAGCAGGATATACAAAAGAAGATATAGAAAGGAAATTTGCAGCTTTATATCAAGCATTTCAATATGGAGCTCCTCCTCATGCTGGTATTGCACCAGGAGTTGATAGAATGTTAATGTTATTAACCAATAGTGATAGTATTCGTGAGGTAATTGCATTTCCAATGAATAGTAAAGCACAGGATTTAATGATGGGAGCTCCAGGAACAGTTTCAAAGGAACAATTAAAAGAGGTACACATTAAATTAGATATTTAAGTTTTTAGCAATTGAACAATTGGAAAAAGATGTAATGAAACCGTGATTATTACTTGTATTTTGCTAAAAAAACAGATATAATAAAGCACATAGAAAAGAGAGGAGTTGAACTAGAGTGCAAGTATCAAGAGAAGAGTTATTACACATTGCAAATTTAGCAGACTTGAATTTAAAAGAGGAAGAAGTAGAAAATTACTTACTAAATTTGCAAGATATTTTGAACTTTGCCAATATTGTTAGCAAAGCACCTGTAGAAAACTTGACAGAGACAATTGGAGCAAATGATAATTATAATGTATTTCGTAAAGACGAAGTAGAGGTATTTGAAGATAATGAGCTATTGCTTAACAATGCACCAGAAGAGGAGAGGAATATGTTTAAAATTCCTAAGGTTCTCTAAGCTGTTCGAGTGAAATGAGTTACAGATTAGAGATGCAATCGAGCAAAGCGAGATTGTAAACCTTAGAAAAGAAAAGGAAGTGTTGAAACAATGAATATAACAGAATTAACTGCGCATGAGTTGAAGGAAAAATTAGATAAAAAAGAGTTGACATCAGAAGAAATTACTAAGGCTTATGCACAAAGAATAGAAGAAAAGGAAAAAGACGTACAAGCTTTTATAACCGTATTAACAGATGAAGCAGTAGAAAAAGCAAAACAAATAGATGATAGAAAGGCAAAAGGAGAAACATTATCACCATATAGCGGAATTCCAGTAGGAATTAAAGACAATATTTGTATGAAAGGTGTCAAAACAACTTGTGCTTCTAAAATGTTAGCGAATTTTGTAGCACCATATGATGCATCTGTAATGGAAAAACTAAATCAAGAGAATCTTATTCCTTTAGGGAAACTTAACATGGATGAGTTTGCTATGGGGTCTTCAACGGAATATTCCTATTTTCAAAAAACGAGAAATCCTTGGAATTTGAATACTGTACCAGGAGGATCCTCAGGAGGAGTTGCTGCAGCAGTAGCAGCTGATATGGTACCATGGGCTTTAGGGTCTGATACAGGAGGTTCCATTCGTCAACCAGCTAGTCTTTGTGGAGTAGTAGGATTAAAGCCAACATATGGATTAGTGTCTCGTTACGGATTAGTGGCTTTTGCGTCTTCTTTAGACCAAATTGGACCAATTACAAAAGACGTAGAAGACAGTGCCATTTTATTAAATATGATAACAGGACATGATGAAAAAGATTCCACATCAGTAGAATTAGAAAATAAAGATTATACTAAGTCGCTAAAAAATGATGTAAAAGGTTTGAAAATAGGTATTCCAAAGGAATGGTATGGAGAAGGTCTTAATGAAGAAGTAAAAGCAAAGTTAGAGCAAGCAATTGAAAAATACAAAGAGCTAGGAGCTATTGTAGAAGAATGTTCTTTAGATGTAGCAAACTATGCTTTAGCTACTTATTATATTGTTGCGTGTGCAGAAGCAAGCTCTAACTTAGGAAGATTTGATGGAATTCGTTATGGATATAGAGCAGAAAATTATACAAACTTAAAAGAACTATTTAAAAATTCTAGAAGTGAAGGATTTGGAGATGAAGTAAAGAGGAGAATTATTTTAGGTACGTATGTGCTATCTTCTGGTTATTATGATGCTTATTATAAAAAAGCACAACAAGTAAGAACTTTAGTAAAGCAAAAATTTGATGAAGCTTTTGAAAAATATGATGTGCTATTAACTCCAACATCACCAACAGTTGCTTTTGAATTTGGAGCGAAGGCAAATAATCCACTAGAAATGTATTTGGCAGATATTTGTACAGTTTCCATTAACATTGCAGGTCTTCCTGGGATTTCACTTCCTTGCGGAGTAGATAGTAAAGGAATGCCAATAGGAATGCAATTAATTGGAAATCGCTTTTCAGAAGAGACCATTTTAAATGCAGCATATACTTATGAACAAGCAACAAAATTTAGAGAGCAATATAAACCAACATTTAGAGGGGGTGCTAACTAATGTCAAAAGAAGATTATGAAGTAGTTATTGGGTTAGAAGTACACGCAGAGCTTTCTACTAAGACTAAGATTTTTTGTAGTTGCCCAACTGAATTTGGAGCAGCGCCAAATACTCACATTTGCCCAATTTGTACAGCAATGCCAGGAACACTTCCAGTATTAAATGAGAAGGTAGTAGAATATGCAGTAAAAGCAGGCTTAGCAACAGGCTGTAGTATTGCAAGAGATAGCAAAAATGATAGAAAGAACTATTTTTATCCAGACCTTCCAAAGTCTTATCAAATATCTCAATTTGATAAACCTTTATGTGAACACGGAGAAGTTGAGATAGAAGAAGACGGGGAAAAGAAAAAAATAGGAATTACTAGAATTCATATTGAAGAAGATGCAGGAAAATTAAATCATAATGAATTTGGTGGGGGAAGCTTAGTAGACCTAAACAGAGCAGGAGTACCACTAATTGAAATCGTATCAGAGCCAGATATGAGGTCAAGTAAAGACGCAGAGAATTATTTAAGAAAAATCAAGTCCATTTTAGAATATATTGAAGTTTCTGACTGCAAAATGCAAGAGGGGTCTTTAAGAGCAGATGTCAATGTCTCAGTTCGTAAAAAGGGAGCTAAAGAATTTGGAACACGTACTGAAATGAAAAATATGAACTCTTTTAGGTCTATTGTAAGAGCAATAGAATATGAATCAGAAAGACAAATTGAAGTTATAGAAGAAGGAGGTACTATCACTCAAGAAACATTAAGGTGGGATGATGTATCAGGCAAAACTTTTTCTATGAGAGATAAAGAAGATGCACAAGATTATCGATATTTCCCAGAGCCAGATTTAGTTGCTATTCGCTTATCAGAAGAATATATTGAAAATATTAAAAATAACTTGCCAGAATTACCAGAAAGTAGACGTGCTAGATATTTAGAAGAATATAAATTATCTGAAAAAGAGAGCAAGATGTTAACAGCATCTAAATATTTATCGAATATGTTTGAAGATGCTTTGGCAATATGTGGTAATCCAAAAGCAGTAGCAAATTGGCTATTATCAGATGTATCTAGAATTTTAAATGAAAAAGAAATAGAACCAGATCAAATACCATTTACAGCTAATCAATTGGCTAAAATGATTGAGTTAATTGAAAACGGAACCATTAGTTCTGCCATTGGTAAAAAGGTGTTAGAAGAATTATTTGAGAATCCGAGAGATCCAGAAGAGATTATCAAAGAAAAAGGTTGGATACAAATTTCTGATGAAGGAGCTATTAAAGAAGTAGTAACAAGAATATTAGAAAATAACCCACAATCTATCATAGATTACAAAGCAGGAAAAGATAGAGCATTAGGCTTCTTAGTTGGCCAAGCCATGAAAGAGACCAAAGGAAAAGCAAATCCACAAATGCTTAATAAGATGTTCTTAGAAGAATTGAATAAATAGAAAATTAAATTGATTAAAAACAATTATACTAATAAAATTATTTGTCCTTGCTGGACATTGCTTTTATAAATAAGGATTAAAGAAAGCAATGTCAGGCGCTCGCAGGCTCGCCTTGCGCAGACAACATAATTCTTATTACTATAATTGTTTTTTTAATGGTTAATTTTTAGAACAAAAAGGCTTGACAAAATTTAAAAATACTGTATAATTGTATTAATACATTAATACAATGAAAGGAGAAACAATGGATTGGAATTTTGAAAATGATAGGCCTATTTATATACAATTAGTAGAAAAGCTGAAACTTGCTATTGTAGCAGGTGAATATCCAGCAGGGGAGAGACTGCCTTCGGTAAGAGATTTGGCAATGGAAATAAAGGCAAATCCTAACACAGTACAAAGAGCATTAGTAGACTTAGAACAAACAGGATTGATTTACACGCAAAGAACAAATGGAAAATTTGTGACAGAAGACAAAGAACTAGTACAAAAGATTAGAGAAGAATTAGCAAAGGAAACTTTTAACAAATTTCAAGAAAACATGAAACAACTAGGATTTGGAGAAGATGAAATGAAACAATATGTAATGAAACAAAAATAAAGAAAGGGGAATGAAAATGGAATTGGTAGAATGCAAAAACTTATCAAAAGATTATGGTATGAAAAAAGCTTTAGATAATGTTAGTTTTCAAATACCAACAGGAAGAATTGTAGGACTATTGGGAAGTAATGGAAGTGGGAAAACTACTTTAATTAAAATGATCAATGAACTATTAGTGCCTACGTCAGGGGAGATATTAATTAAAGGAAAAAAGCCGGGTATAGAGAGTAAAAAGGTTATTTCGTATTTACCAGAAAGAAGTTATTTGCCTTATGATAAAAAGGTATCAGAGATAATATCATATTTCAAAGACTTTTACAGTGATTTTAATGTGGAAAGAGCGTACAAATTATTAAATGAGCTAGGCATAAAGAAAGAAGATAAATTGAAACAAATGTCAAAAGGAACAAAGGAAAAAGTGCAATTGGTATTGGTAATGAGCAGAGAAGCTGACATTTATATATTAGATGAACCAATTGGTGGAGTAGATCCAGTTGCAAGGGACCAAATTTTAGACTTAATCTTAAAGAACTTTAAAGAAGGAGCAAGTCTTATCATTTCTACCCATCTAATTGCTGATATTGAGAAAATTTTAGATGATGTTATTTTTATTCATCAAGGAAGAATTTTATTAAATGCAAGTGCAGATGAGGTAAGAAACAAGTATCATTCATCTATCGAAAATGCATTTAAGGAGGTGTTTAAACAATGCTAGGAAAGTTATTAAAATATGAAATGAAGTCACAGGGAAAAAGTTTATTTCTTTTTTGGATGGCAATTTTAGGATTAGGTTTATTAATAAGAATATTTAGTATGTTAGAAGAAGTAATGCCAGTATTTCAATATTTAACGCCTATTTCCATATTCACTTTTGGGATTGCTATTGTACTTAGCCTTGTTTATTGTTTTTTCTTAGCCATTAAGAATTATTATAAAAAAGTGTTGAGAGAAGAAGGGTATTTGACTAACACTTTGCCAGTAAATAAAAGTAGTATTATCTTATCTTTTCTAATTACTGATGTGCTAGCCCTTATTGTAACAGTTGCATTTAGCTTTTTAGGATTTTTCATTGCTTTTGGTACTGCAAGTGAAGAAGCAAAAAGTATGTGGAGTGCATTTTCTATCTCATTAGAGCAAGAATTTGATATGAGTATAGAAACAATTAGATGTATTCTTGTAGGAGTAATGCTAGTAGGATATGTTAATACGATTTCACTATTTTATGCTGCTATGACAGTGGGACATAGTTTTTCACAAAATAAGATTTCAAGTTCTATTGGAGTAGGAGTTGCTTTTTATATGGGATTTCAATTTTTAAATGTCATAGAAATGATTGTTATTTTCTTGAAAAATAAAATGGATTTTACAAATGCATTGGCAACTAATCAAGTACCATATGAATTAATTGGAATTATTTTGATAGAGGCATTCATGGTATCTATTATTTCAATGATTACCACTTATACATTTGCGAATTACTTTTTAAATAGGAAGTTGAATTTAGAATAATCATTAAGAGAATTAAAAAGAATGTAATTTAAAAGCCAGCAATTTAATTTGCTGGCTGTTGCTATTGTGAAAACAACAAGGTTCTGGGGTACCTCACCCACAAGCTTTGCTTGTGAGGTGGGTCAGGTTCTTATATCGTTAATTTTTAATTTCTCTTTGAATTCTACTAAAAGCAAAGGCACAAATAACAAAACCTACTATAAAGAATAGGCTAGTTTTAAATAAGGAAAAACCAATTTGATAAACGAATGGAACTGTATAAACAAAATCATATGTAAGTAAAATGAGAATAGATAAAATACTTAAACCAAAAGATAATCTAATTCCAGATTTCATTAATCCTAAAATAGAATGGTCCATTTCTTTAAATTCTAACAGTAATTGACGCATAGAAATACTCCTTTCCAAAAAGTCATATAACTATATTTATGATAACATATAGTAAAACATGAAATCAAAGGTAATTTGTGGCAAAAAGAATACGAACTAACAAAAATTAAAAGCAGAGCTTTAAGTTTTTGTAACGTTTCGCATAATTGATTTCTACGTCGCTAACGCTTCCTAGAACTCAAAAAAAAACCAAGCAAAGCTTGGTTTTAAATGATTTAATAAAACTGTGCACAATTTTATTAAAATTTAGTTCATAGCATTTAATTTTTTAGCCATATTAGATTTTTTTCTAGCTGCAGTGTTTTTTACGATAACACCTTTTGTACAAGCCTGATCTACTTTTTTTGTAGCGAAAGAAAATAATTCAGTAGCTTCTGCTTTATTTCCAGCTTCTACAGCTTGTTCAAATTTCTTAACAGCTGATTTATATCCAGATTTAATCATATTATTTCTAAGAGTTTTCTTTTCAATAACACTAACACGTTTAATTGCTGATTTAATATTTGGCATCTTTTAGCACCTCCCTTTTGTAAGTTCATAATTTAACAGTGTTTATTATAGCATGGAAAAAGAGATTTTGCAAGAGGAAACTGAACATTTCTATGAAAGCAATAAATTTATTTAAAAGAATAATGAATTTCAAAAAAAACTTGAAAAGAAAAAAGAAAACGTATATAATAAATTTATACCAAAGACAGCAAAGAAAAAATTTGGAAGGAGAGATATTTATGAACATTAAAATAGTAGGAAAAGAATTAAAAGCAACAGATGCAATTAAAGAGTATATTGGTAAAAAATCAGAAAGATTAATAAAATACTTTGGAGAAGAATTTGATGTTACAGCAACGATTAAAACAGAAGGCGGAATGCAAGTAGCAGAGACAGAAGTAAGAACACCAACAGATAGATTTAGAGCGGTAACAGCACACAAAGATTTATATGCTTCTATTGACAAAAATATAGATATTTTAGAAGGTCAAATTAGAAAAATGAAGACGAAAAAAGATCAACAAAATATGACTGATTCTATTCGTAACAAGGAAATTGCAAGAGAAGTAGAAGTACACCCAGTTGAAGGTGAAATTATTAAAACATTATATTATGAAATTAAACCATTATCACCAGAAGATGCAAAACTAAAGCTAGAAGAAAAACCACAAGATAGATTTTTAACATTTATCAATATTGAAACAGGAAAAGTAAATGTTATTTATCGTTTAAAAGATAATAGCAACTATGGTTTAGTAGAACCAGAAGCTTAAGAAAATAGAAACCTGCTAAAATGATAGCAGGTTTTTTTATATGGAATTTTTTAGAAGAAAAGAGTAACCTTTTTATAAAAAAGAGGATTATATAAGTGAAAGTACTTTTAAGCAAGGAGTTTAGATCTAAATTGGAAGAAGAAACAATAGCATTGTTTAAGAAGAATGAGATATTAGATATAGAAAGGGTAATTGAAAGTTATAGTTCTTACATTTATAGAATATTGAGAAACAATATAACAAATGAATCAGATATAGAAGAAATTGCTTCTGATGTATTTATTATATTTTGGAAGAATTATCAAAGACTAGAAAGTGATATTCCTATAAGGCCATATTTGGTGGGAATTACAAAGAACTTAATTAAAAAGAAATACAAAGAATATAACATTAAGTGTGAAAATGTAGAACTATATGAAGAGGATATAGCTTATCAATTTGACATTGAAAATTTAGCGGAAAGTCAAGAAAAATCTAAAATTATCTCTGAAACTTTAAAACAAATGAAAGAAGAAGAACAGACAATATTTATCTTATTTTATTATAAGCAACAAAAGATAAAAGATATTGCAAAACTTTTGAAAATATCGGAAGCAAAAGTAAAGATAGTTTTATTTAGAATAAGAAAGTTGATCAAGAAAAATTTGAAAGAAAGAGGGTATAGCTATGGAAAAGGATGAGTTGAATAAGAGAATAATAGAAAAGGTTAGAAATGCAGTAGTTATATCTAATTTAGAAAGGGAGGAAAAAATGAAATTGAGTAAAAGAAAGCAAGTGTTATCATTTGTTGCTGTTATGGTAATTATGTTTGCAGGTAGTTTCGTAACAGTAAATGCAGCGACTAATGGGGAGCTAGTAAATAAAGTAAAAGAAGGAATGAAAGTCATATTTGTGAAAGAGAATGGAAAGCAAGAGGAAGTAAAAGGAAAAGCTTACACAGATAGTCAAGGACATAACATAGAGCAATACGAAGTAGAAGATGGTGGTACAAACTTTTCAATGGAAATAGATAAGACTAATGCTGGCACAGAGAATTTGAATGTGAATGGAACCATAAAAAAAGATGAAGTTAGCATTGATATAGAGAAAGCAAAATAATAGTTTAACTTAAGAAAGACTATTCATAACAAGAATACAAAAAATAAATATAAAAAGAAACCTATCTAAATATGTAATCTAAATAGGTTTCTTTTTTGTTGTATGAATATACAACAAGGATTGTTTCTTAATTGAAACTATTTCATTTGGTTTTCAGCTTGTTGAATTAACTTTTTAACCATTTGTCCACCGATTCTACCAGCATCTCTTGCAGATAAATCACCGTTATAACCTTGTTTTAAGTTAACACCAACTTCACTAGCTACTTCATATTTGAATTTGTTAAGAGCTTCTTTAGCTTCTGGAACTACAGAAGAATTGCTATTGTTGTTTGCCATATCTTTCACCTCCTAGAATGTGATAATTGTTCATTTGAAAAAACTATTTGATTGCTTTTTCAGTATTTATGTTGTGCAATAAAAATGAAAATACACTGGAAATTTTTTGAAATTATAAATTTTTTATTTTCTTAAGTCCCAACAAAATCCATTGACAAATTTCTACAAAAAAGAATATAATGTTGATAAATAAAAAACAATAATAAAGAATATATTTATTTTAAGCAGATTTTATAAATATATTCTATAAGGAGTAACTTAAGATGAAGAAAATAAAAAATTTTTTTATGTTATTACTTTGCATTTTTGCAACTTTAATAGTAGTTACATTAGTGACAATGCTAACTATTCAGATTTTTGATACTACTGTATATGCAGATGTAGGAAGCTTTGAAGATTATAGTAGTGGAAGTGATTGGGGAAGTTCTTCATGGGATAGTGGCAGCAGCTGGGGAAGCTCTTGGGATGATGATGATTATGGCTCAAGTAGTGGCATTTTTATCTTTGGTGGTGGATTTGGTTCATTATTATTCTGGATTATTATCATAATTGTATGTGTAGCTGTTAGTAAAAATAAAGATAATCCAAGAAGACGTTATGATAAAGAGTTTGGTGCTAGAATGGCAAGTCGTACTATGCAAGATATGAATTCTTTAGAGGCCAACCAAACACAAATTGAAAACAAAATTCAAGTCAATGACCCAGCTTTTAATAAAGAAGAATTCATAGCATGGAGTAAGAACTTATTTGTAAAACTTCAACAAGCATGGACGGCAAGAGATTGGTCTACCATTAGGACGTTTGAAACAGAAAGCTTATTTGAACAGCATAAAAATCAATTACAAGGATATATCAATAATAATCAAATTAATGTGATGGATAGAATTTGTGTCAATTATGCTCATTTATATAATTATCGCGTAGAAGGTGACAAAGAAATTCTAACAGTAAGGCTAAATTCAAGAATGGAAGACTATATTATAGATGCTACTACGAAACAAGTGCTAAAAGGAGAAAAAGGGCTAGACAAATTTAATACTTATCTTTTAACATTCATTAGAAAAAATGGCGTGAAAACAAAACCAGGTACAATAGAAGTAAATACAACGAATTGTCCAAACTGTGGTGCACCAACGCAAATTACTTCAAGTGGAAAGTGCGATTACTGTGGAAGTGTTATAACTACTGGAGAACATAGTTGGGTACTATCCAATTTACAAAGAGAAAATGTTAGACTTTAAAATAAAAAATAAATCAATTTTTATAAAAGAAAGGAAGAAAGATTATGGGATTATTTAAAGCAGCAAAAGATGCAATAGGGGGGACCCTAGCAGATCAATGGAAAGAGGCTATTCGTTGTGAAGATATGCCTAACAATGTATTAATGGTAAAGAAAACAACGCCAAATGGAGTAATTAGCAACAAAAGTACAATCATTGTAGCACCAGGACAATGTGCCGTTATTTTTGATAATGGAAAGGTTATTGATGCGACAGCAGAAGAAGGATTTTATCAATTTGATAGTTCAACATCTCCATCTTTCTTTGCAGGAGATTTTGGAAAAACATTTAAAGAGATGTGGGAAAGATTTACATACAATGGAGCAACTGCAAAACAACAAGCTGTATTCTTCTTTAATACAAAGGAAATATTGGATAATAAGTTTGGAACACCTGCACCAATTCCATTTCAAGATTGGTCACATCCAATTCCAAATCAAATGACGAACACTTTAACGCCAATGAGAGTAGAAATTAAATGTTTTGGGAAATATACATTTAAGATTAGTAATCCAGCAGTATTTATGCAAGAAATAGCAGGAACAGCAGATAGATATACGAAAGAACAAATTGTAGAACAAATGCGTGCAGAAGTTATCGCAGTGTTCCAAAACTTAATCAATGAATTGGGTTCTGAAAGACATAAAGTTCCTGTGCTTGAAATGCCAAGTCAAACAGATGAAATTAGAACAATGATGGATGAAATGGTATTTGATGAGCCTATTAGAAGAAGAGGACTTTCTATTGTATGTTTTGCCGTTGAATCTGTAACATTGGATGAAGAATCAGAAGCAAAAATTGATAATTATGAATTTAGTTCAAATGCTCATTTACAACAAGGAAAGTTAGTAGATGCTTATGCGGAAGCGGTTCAAAAAGCTGCTGAAAATAAGAGTGGTTCTATCAACGGATTCATGGGAATTGGCATGATGAATATGGCAAGTAATGGAATGACAGGAGGAGCAGCAAATGGACCTTGGCAGAATACACAAAATAGCCAAATAGATTTAAGTAAGCAAAATATAGAAAATGCACCACAAACAACACAAGAACAAATGAAAGCAGCAATGGTAGGTAGAGCAGAAATGCAAGCAGACAATGATGAATGGACTTGCGAATGTGGTTCTAAGAATAATGGAAAATTTTGTAGTAATTGTGGAAAAGCAAAACCAGTCCAAGATAAAAAACAATGTCCAAATTGTAAAGCTATAAGTGATAAGGATGCAAAGTTCTGTGGTGAATGTGGAACGAAGTTAGATTAAAGGAGAGGAAATGTATAAATTAGTAGCAATTGATTTAGACGGGACTTTATTAGATACTTATCGGGCAAGCTTCTAATAAAAATTGTCAAGCAGTTAAGCAGGCAATGGAAAGAGGGGTAGAGGTTGTTTTAACAACCGGAAGAAGTCCAGCATCTGTCAAAAATTTAGCAGAAGAAACAGGAGCAGATCATTATATTATTTGTGGAAATGGTGCAATTGTATATGATTTGCAAAAGCAAGAGACTATTTACCAAAATTTGTTAGATAAGAAAAAAGTATTACAATTAATTGAAATTTGTGAAGAAAATAGCATTTACTATAATGTATATACAGAAAATACAATTATTACAAAGACATTAAACTATAATACGCTTTTCTATCATCATGAAAATAGTAGAAAACCAGATGATAAGAAAACCAATATTCATATTGTACAAGATATTTATGAATATGTAAAAGAAAGAAAAGAAGAAGATTATAGTAAAATGATGATTTGTGATGACAATAATATTATTTTTAGTAGTATTATTAAAAAAATAAAAATGGTCAAAAATGTAGATGTTTTAGATGTGGGTCACATGTCAAAGAAAATTATAAAAGATGGAACAGAAGAATATCCATTAGAATACTATTATACAGAGGTTAGTAGCCAAAATGTTGATAAATGGAGCGCGATTTTAAAACTGATTGAAAAGTTAGACATTCAACCAGAAGAAGTAATAGCAATAGGAGATAATGTAAATGATCAAACAATGTTAGAAAATGCAGGGCTTGGCATTGCAATGGGAAATAGTGCACCATATATCAAAGAAATGGCAGATGAGGTAACTTTAGACAATAATTCAAATGGAGTGGCTGTATCGATTGAAAAACATATTTTAACAGTATAAAAGAATATAAAATGCACACAACTATTATTAATAGAAGTGTGCTTTTCTTTTGGTTAAAAACAAGGAAAAGTTTTTATACACGAAAAATGAAGGGAGAATATGTTTATGAATCAAAAAGATAAAATAGGAAATATAGAAAGTGGGGAAGATGTGACAAAATATGGGGAGTTTGTTTCCTCTTATTTTGCTTGGCTTACTCTAGAACATCAAAAGCAAAATGCTAAGAAGATGGAAGATATGACAAAGAAATAAGTTCACAAAACATTCACAAAAAAACATATTGACAAACAGAAAAAAGAGAGTATAATAAGATTATAGGTCAAAGAAAGTCAAAGTCTAAAACAAATAACGAATTATACTAATAAATGACCAAAGAAAAGGAAGTGATGGAGTGAGAATATCTGATGTCATAGAAGAATTTATAAAGGAAATGTTTTCAGAAGATGACTCTATTGAAATACAAAGAAATGATTTAGCGGAATACTTTAATTGTGTACCATCTCAAATTAACTATGTTATAGCAACTAGATTTAAGCCATCACAAGGATATTATGTAGAAAGTAAACGTGGTGGTGGAGGGCATATTAAAATTACAAAGGTCAATATTACAAAAAGCAATTATTTAATGCATGCTATTAGTAGTATAGATAATAAAATTACAGCACAAGAAGTAGATATTTTTATCAGCAATTTCTTATCAGAGGGTATCATTTCTGAAACAGAAGCAAAACTTTTAAAAGTGGCAACAAGTGATAATGTATTAATTGTACCACAAGAGATAAAAGATATATTAAGAGCAAATATCTTAAAAAATATGTTAATTAATTTAGTGGAAGACTAGGAGGTTGATTATTATGTTATGTCAAAATTGTGGAAAGAATGAAGTGAATTTCCGTTATACTCAAATTATTAATGGAGTAAAAAAAGAAATGGCACTTTGTGATAAATGTGCCCAAAGTTTAGGATTAGAAAGTTTGGACTTTAATATGCCAATTAACTTTTCTAACTTTTTAGGGGATTTTTTAAATGTAGCAGCAGATGCAGAAATTTTACCAAGTTTTACAAAAACAGGAGTATTACAATGTGATGAATGTGGAATGACATATAACGAATTTGTAGATACAGGTAAATTTGGATGTAGTCATTGCTATGATATTTTTGCAAATGTATTAGATCCTGTACTTAAGAATATCCATGGTTCTAGCAATCATGTAGGAAGAAGAAGCAGGTTATCAGCAGTAGACAAAAAGAAAGTAGCACAAGATGTGGAACAAGCGCATAAAAAGGCAGCAAAGCCTGTAAAAAAAGATGAAAAACAAGAAAAAATAGACAAATTAAATGAAGAATTAAAACAGGCTATTAAGGAAGAACGCTATGAAGATGCAGCTAAGATTAGAGATGAAATTAAGAAGTTGGATAAGTAGCTTTAGCACCTACAAATCATATTAAAGGAGGAAGCAAAATGCAAAATTGGTATTTACAAAATGGAAAAGACTCAGATGTAGTTATTAGTTCTAGAGTAAGGCTTGCTAGAAATTTAGAAGAAGTCCCATTCCCAACAAAATATTCTAAAGAGCAAGCTAAAAAGATATTAGAAAAGTTAAAAGAAGTTGCACCAAGTATTGGATATGGGCTTAAGTATATTGAATTAAATGATTTAGATGATATTACAAAGGTAAGCTTAGTAGAGAAACATGTCATTAGCCCAGAATTTGCTATGAACAAAATGAAAATAGGAGCTGTTCTTTTAAATGATGAAGAAAATATTTGTATCATGGTTAATGAAGAAGACCACATGCATATTCAAATGTTTGCATCAGGTTCAGAATTAGAAAATTTGAAGAATCTAGCCATTGAATTAGATGAAAAAGTAGATAAATTATTAACATATGCTATTCATGAAAAATATGGATATTTAACGTCTTGTCCTACTAATGTAGGAACAGCAATGAGAGCATCTGTTATGGTACATTTACCTGCCCTAACTATGACAGGAAATATCGGGAAAATCTTTAATATTGTCAACGGCTTTGGTATGAATATCCGTGGTATTTATGGAGAAGGTACACAAAGTCAAGGAGAAATTTATCAAATTTCTAATAAACAATCTCTAGGAATTACAGAAAATGATATAATCAAGAACTTAAATATTATTACTGAAAAGGTAATTGAACAAGAGAGAATGGCAAGGAAATACCTAGCAAAAAATTCTATCGATTTAGAAGATAGAGTGTACCGTGCTTATGGAACATTAGCTTATGCGACGAAGCTTTCTTCTGATGAATGTAAAAGGCTATTATCTTTTGTAAAGTTAGGGACTGATTTGGGTATTATTAAAGAGTTAAATGATAGTAAAATATCAAAATTGTATTTATATAACCAACCAGCTAATTTGCAAAAGTATGTGGGAAAACCACTAGATGGATATGAACGTGAAATTAAGAGACCAGAAGTGATAAAGGAAATTATACAAAGTTAGCAATTTAGATGTTTGAAAGGAGAAAAATCAAAATGATGTACAAGTTTACAAATCGTGCCGAAAAGGCACTAGAACTTGCAGCTGAACTTGCAGCTGAATTTGGACATAATTACATAGGAACAGAGCATGTTTTATATGGCTTGACAAAAGAGGGTACAGGAGTTGCAAGTAAAGTATTAGAACTACAAGAAATTACTGCTGATAAAATTGCAGAAGAGATAGAAATTTTAATTGGTAGGGGAGAAGAGATTGAAGATGTAGCAGATATTGGATTTACCCCTCGTAGTAAAAGAATTATTGAAAATGCATTTATTGAAGCTAGGAAATTAGGGTCTGAATTTATAGGGACCGAACATTTATTAATTGGTATTATGCGAGAAGGGGATAGTGTAGCAGTTCGTATTATGATGGACTTAAAAGCTGATCCACAAAAACTATATAACGAAATCATTAAAGTAATTAATGAAGAAGATAATGTTAATAGCAGTACTAAACAAGGAAAGAGTAAAACACGTGGCAGCTTTAATCAAACGCCAACATTAAATCAATTTGGAACTGATTTAACCAAGCGCGCAGCGGAAGGAAATCTAGACCCAGTGATTGGTAGAAAAGAAGAGATTGAAAGAGTTATCCAAATTTTATCAAGAAGGACAAAAAATAACCCATGTTTAATTGGAGAACCGGGTGTTGGTAAAACAGCTGTAGTGGAAGGTCTAGCAGAAAAAATAATTGCAGAAGATGTACCTGAGATGTTAAAAAGTAAAAGAGTGGTTAGCTTAGATATTGCTAGCATGGTGGCAGGTGCCAAATATCGTGGAGACTTTGAAGAGAGAATTAAAAAGTGCTTAGAAGAAGTCAAAAAGGCGGGAGATGTTATCCTATTTATTGATGAAGTTCATACTATTGTAGGAGCAGGTTCAGCAGAAGGTGCAGTAGATGCAGCTAATATCTTAAAGCCACTGTTAGCAAGAGGAGAAGTACAAGTTATTGGAGCTACTACTTTAAATGAATATCGTAAATACATTGAAAAAGATAGTGCTTTAGAAAGAAGATTTAGCCCAGTCAATGTAGGGGAGCCTTCTTTGGAAGAAACAACACAAATTTTAAAAGGAATTCGAGACAAATATGAAGCACACCATAATGTAAAGATTACAGATGAAGCAATTAAGGCATCTGTTGAGTTATCTACAAGGTATATTAATGATAGATTTTTGCCTGATAAAGCAATTGATTTGGTAGATGAAGCGGCTTCTCGTGTAAAAATGAGAATTTATACACAACCAGAATCTATTAAAAAGTTGGAAGATAAGATTACAGAGTTAGACAAAGATAAAGAAGATGCTATTCGTTCACAGGATTTTGAAAAAGCAGCCAAACTTCGTGATAAAGTAAAAGAAGAAAAAGAAAAATTAGCCAAAGAAAAGGAAAAGTGGCATAACAAAAATACAAAGAGTGTTACAACTTTAACAGAAGAAGATATTGCAGAGGTAGTATCTAGTTGGACAGGAGTACCAGTTCAAAAATTAACACAAAGTGAAAATGAGAAATTGAAGAACTTAGAAACTATTTTACATCAAAGAGTAGTAGGACAAAATGAGGCCATAGAAGCAATTGCAAAAGCAATTAGAAGAGGAAGAGTAGGATTAAAAGACCCTAATCGTCCGATTGGTTCTTTCTTATTCTTAGGGCCAACAGGTGTAGGAAAAACTGAGTTATCTAAAGCATTGGCTGAAGCACTATTTGGTAATGAAAATGCAATGATACGTGTAGATATGTCTGAATATATGGAACCACATTCTATTTCCAAACTAATTGGTTCACCTCCAGGATATGTAGGATTTGATGAAGGTGGGCAATTAACAGAAAAGATTAGAAGAAAGCCATATTCTGTTATTCTATTTGATGAAGTGGAGAAAGCACATCCAGATGTGATGAATATGTTACTTCAAATTTTAGATGATGGACGTTTAACAGATGCACAAGGTAGAACTGTTGATTTCAAAAATACAGTAATTATTATGACATCTAACATTGGTGCAAGAATGATTACTGATAAGAATGCGCTAGGATTTAGCGCTAGCACCAATCAAAAAGAAGAAGCACAAAAAGAATATGAAAACATTAAAAAAGATGTTATGGGAGAATTGAAAAAGCAATTTAGACCAGAATTTATTAACCGTATTGATGAAATTATTGTATTCCATAAACTAACCGATGAAGATGTAAAACAAATTATTGATATTATGCTAAACCAATTACAAAAACGTATGAAAGAGCAAAATATTGAATTAGAAATTGATGATAGTGTTAAAGAATTGATTGCTAAAAAAGGTGTAGATACTAACTATGGTGCAAGACCTTTGAAAAGAGCAATTCAAAGTGTACTAGAAGATAAGATTGCAGAAGAGATTTTAGATGGAAAGATTAAGCCAAACAAGGAAGCAAGGGTTTTAGCAGAAAATGAAACTTTATTAATACAATAAAAGAATAATCTAGTAACATTGTTACTAGATTATTCTTTTATGATGTTAAATGAAACTATATTGGTTCTACATGCACAATGGCACGATATATTTTTTCTAATCCAGAAACACTTAATTCTAATTGATCTGCCAATTCGTGGCTTTTGAAAGTACTCATATTTCCGTCTACATAAATGATTAATACCACAACATATTGATGACCTACAGGGGTAGAAGAAATTTCATCTACTTTTTGAATTTCCTTATAGCTATGCGCTAAATCCATAATAATTTCTTTTGTTTTTTCGTCAAGTGAAATATCCATTAACACATTATAGCTTTCCATAAATATTTTTGCTCCTGTTAGGCAAATCCAGATAGAAATTCCAATTCCTACAACGCCATCAAACCAGTAAATACCAACAAGAGTAAGTAAAATAGACATTAAAGTAAAAGTTGTGACAATACAGTCATTGCGGTGGTCATTTCGGTTGGCTTCCAGCAAAATGTTTTCGAATTTTTTTGCTAGACGATTTGTATATAAAAATAAAGCTAATTTTATTAGAATTGTGATGATACAAACAATTACTAAAAACCAAGAAAAAATCAATTCACTTCCATAAATTAAAGTATAAATAGAGTCATAAAGTAATTTGAAAGCGATAACTACCATAGAAATGCTAATAAACATGGAGAAAATATATTCTGCTTTTCCATGACCAAAGTTATGGCTTTTATCTTGAGGTTCACTAGCGATTTTATTACCAATAAAAGTCATAAGTGAAGCAAAAATATCACCAGCACTGTTTGCTGCGTCTGCAATCATTGACTGGCTTTTAAAAAGAAATCCAACCGTCCCTTTTATGATTAATAAAAATAAATTTCCTAAAATACCAAATAATCCAGCTCTTTTTGTTTGTTCAAAGCGATTCATAATAAGTCCTCCCATTAGTAATCTTTCGTACTATCATATCATAAAGTAAACAACATTATACCATATGAACTGGAAATTACAAGTTGCATGTGAAAAATATATGTGATATACTATAAGTAGTTTATACGAAGGAGCAAACTAATGGAATTTGTAACTATTATTTTTCTTCTACTCTTTGTTATATTTGCTTTAGTAGCTATGGCAGTAATGCAAATTCGCATGGCAGGTATAAAAATCAAAGATTTTTGGGGATTTATTCAAGCAAATCAGATGTTAGATAAATTATATAAATTTTCGAAGAGATGTGGAATTATGAGTCCACAAGAGCAGATTATTTTTTTATCAGAAGCAGAAAAGGTTTTTGATGCTTATGATAAAATACCTTCTATTGTGTGGGAGGAAGAATATCGTAAATATTCAGATGTATTAGATGCATATAAAAATATTCGTGTTACAAGATGGAGTGAGGAAAATATTAATAAGGAAAAATAAAGTGCAATTAAAAACTAGATGCACTTTATTTTTTTGATTCTTTTATCAATAAAATTTTAAAAAATACATATAATATAAGAAAAAAAGAAAAAGGAAATGAGAAATTATGAAGGTTAGATATTTTGACCATGCTGCAACCACTCCTGTTAGTGAGAATGTGTTAAAAGCAATGATTCCCTATTTTACTTATGAATACGGTAATGCTTCTTCTTTATACACAATTGGGAGACAATCTAAAAAAGCAATAGAAGAGGCAAGAAAGAAAGTAGCAAATGCAATTGGAGCAAAGCAACATGAAATTTATTTTACTTCTTGTGGTAGTGAGAGTGACAATTTAGCTCTTAAAGGTGTAGCTTATGCTCATAGGGAAAAAGGAAAACACATTATCACCAGTAAAATAGAGCACCCAGCAGTTTTGAATAGTTGCAAAACATTGGAAAGGCAAGGGTTTGAAGTCACCTATTTAGATGTAGACGAAAGAGG
Source organism: uncultured Clostridia bacterium (assembly GCA_910589185.1). Lineage (GTDB taxonomy): Bacteria > Bacillota > Clostridia > TANB77 > CAG-508 > CAG-273. Next base: position 21,844 of record CAJUSU010000011.1, on the reverse strand, counting down.
GTTTGTAAATATTGAGCAATTAATGCAAAGCATTAAACCAACTACGATTTTAATTTCAATTATGTTTGCTAACAATGAAATAGGAACTCTACAGCCGATTAAAATAATAGGAAATATTGCAAAACAAAAGGGAATTTTATTTCATACAGATAGTGTGCAAGCTGTGGGAAATGTGAAAATTGATGTAAATCAATTAAATATTGATATGTTATCTATGTCTGCTCATAAATTTTATGGACCAAAAGGAATAGGAGCTTTATATGTAAGAGAGGGAGTAGAATTTGAAAAAATACAAGATGGAGGACATCAAGAAAGAGACAAAAGAGCTGGCACAGAGAATGTAGCTGAAATTGTAGGATTAGGGGAAGCAATAGAAGAAGTCTATCAAAATTATGAGGAATATAACAAAAAACTAATGAATTTAAGAGAATACTATATTTCTGAAACGCAAAAAAGAATTCCAAATGTGAAATTAAATGGAGATAAACAGAATAGATTACCTGGAAATGCAAATTTATCTTTTCCTGGTGTTAATGCACAAGAATTATTATTAGAGTTAGATCAGAAAGGAATCTGTGCTTCAGCAGGTTCGGCTTGTAGTACTGGTCAGACGAGTCCATCCCATGTGTTAACTGCAATAGGTTTAACTCCAGAATTGGCAGAGGGGACATTAAGAGTTACTTTTGGAAAAGATAATTCGAAGGAAGATGTCGAATATTTAGTAAATAGTTTAGAAGAGATTATCAATAAAATTATGAATAACTGAAGTACTTAAAATATAATTAATTTGCGATAGTATAATAAAATAATTCTTAAAATTTAAAAAAATAGTAAAAAACACTAGTAATTTACTAGTGTTTTTTGATATAATTACTATTAACCTATAAATTAATCTTGAAAAATAAATTTATTCGGCTTTATCTTTTGGTATGTACTCTAATAACTCAGAAATTTCACAGTTAAAGGCTTGACAAATACGATTTAATTGGTCAATATCGATTCTCTTCGTTTCCTCATAATACATTTTCGAGATGGTTGCGGGACGAATGTGAGTGATATCTGCTAAAGCCTTCTGAGTCATTTTATTCTTGCCAAGTAAATCAGATAATTTTATTTTGATCATGAACTTCACCTTTCTATTGTAAAATAATTGTGACAAAATTTGTCGGATTTTGTCATATGCTTGTATTTTATCACGAGATGTATTAAAATGACATATTAATAGAATAACATGACGGTAAAAGTAATAAAAGGTTATCTGAAAGTAAATGAAAAGAGGTGTGCTAAATGAGTTTGAAATCATTTTTTACAAAAGAAAATACACCTAACAATAGGGACTGGAAAGAGAAAAATAAGGGGTACTTAAGACAATTACAAAAATTTTTAGATGTGGCAGATAACATAGAAAGAGAAGATCTAAGAAAGTCGGTTATTGCAGAGATGTTAAAATGTGATATGATTTTAACGGAATTAGCAGAAAGACAAATGAAATTACTTTCTCGGAGATGAAAAGAACAAATAACAAGCAATTAAGTGAATAATAGCAAGCTAAGTTGGTTATACTCAATTCAGAAGGTAAAAAAATGGTGAAAAGAATTTTTGTAGGTCTAATAGCTGGAATGATTAGTGGACTCTTCACTGCTGGTGGAGGGCTAATTATCGTTCCAGCTTTACTATATACATTAAAGTTAGAAGCAAAGAAGGCGAGAGCTACTTCATTATTTTGCATATTGCCAATGGTTGCTGTTACAGCAATTTTTTATGGTAGAAGTAATTTTATTAGATGGGATATTGGTATAAGATGTGCAGTTGGCGGAATTATTGGCGGAATCATTGGTGCGAAACTTCTGAATCATTTACCAGAAAAATATTTAAAAATTGCCTTCACAATATTTCTCATTTATGCAGGAATGAATATGATGATAAGGTAAGGAAGTAAGAGAGTTTATGATAGAGTTAATAATAGGACTGATTTCAGGAATAGTAAGCCGGAATGGGAATGGGGGGAGGAACGATTTTAATTCTTCTTCTTTCCCTTTTTATGGGGGTAGACCAACATATTGCACAAGCAACTAATTTGGTATTTTTTATACCAACAGCAGTAGGTGCCATTGCAATTGGCATAAAAAATAAAAATGTACAATGGAAATTGGCACTTCCTATCATTTTAGCAGGAATAGTAGGATCAGTGATAAGTAGCATTATTAGTACCCATATTAATGTACAAATATTAAGAAAGTTATTTGGAATTTTTTTACTTGTTATAGCAAGTTATGAACTAGTTTCATGGTACAAAATGTATATTAAAGAAAAAAATAGCCATACTAAGAAGGAGAACAAAATAAAATAAAGGAGGAAGAGCTAAATGAAATTTATGAAAGGTATGCTAATTGGTGGAATTGTAACTGCAGGAATTGCTATGATGTATGCTGAAACAATGGACCAAAACAAAAGAAGAATGATGAAAAAAGGAAAACAATTTGCAAAAAGAATGGGAATACTATAGAATTTTAATAAGAGAAAAAGAAACCATAGTATGAAACTATGATTTCTTTTTTGTTTTATCAAGATAGATAAATCTATTTACAAGGTTTATCGCATGGTTTTTGACAAGGTTTGTCGCAAGGTTTCTCACAACATTCTTTGCATGGAGGACATTCTAGTTCAACGCCTTTTAAGCATTTTCCTTCATGTTTACCACAAGTACATACTTTACAATGTTTTACTTGGTCTACCCAGATTTCAATTTCATAAAGTCTGTTAGCACATAAAGGTCCAAAAACGAATTCGCCATTTTTATCAGTAAAAGTATGAGAAACAGGACGTCTTTCTTCTTCGCCACATTCACAAACAACCTCAACTAGCTTTACAACAGCATCTTTTACAGGGTCTTGGTAACAATCCTTTACAACACCATAAATAACAGTTCTGTTATCTTCTGGTAAAGTAATGTCTAAATCAAATTGTTTTCCTGTTGCTAAAATACCATCAACATTCATAACAGGGCATACGCATTTTTCGTAATCCATAAATATTTTCCTTCCTTTCTTTTTGTTATTAATATATTGTATGCATAAATCGACAAAATGCTACAAAATGTATTTTAAAATTTTTACGTTCACCTGCGGACGCTCCGCTATTTTCTGCTATGCAGAAAACACCTTGTTTCACTTCAAAATGTTAAAATACATTTTGTGAATATGTTGTTTATAGTATGCATATATTCTAATAAAAAAGAAAAGAAGGAGAAAATTATGTTTATCGTATTTAATAAACAAAAAATATATTCTTATTTAGTAGCACTTAGCACAGTAGTTATTTTATTTGTTATTGCTTTTGCAGTTACCAACTCACCAAAAGATGTGCTGCAAACTTCTACCAATTTACAAGAGGGAAATAATGTAACGATTAATCAAACAAAATAGTATTTTTTTGTATAGCTCCTAAAACATTGGGTATACTTAAGCTTAGAATGAAAAGGAGTTTATTACTATGGCTTTAATTGGTATCTTAACAGAGCCAAAAAATAAATTATATTTACAAGAAGAATTAAAAAAGAGGCAATTAGAGGAAGTGTTTTTTTTAACAGAAAATACAATTCTAAATATGCATAATGTAAAATTTGATATATTTTTATTAGGAAAAAAGATAAGTAAAAATCAAGAATTAGTTCGTACTTTAGCAAAAGGAGCTGATTATTTTATATTTAATAGTGATATAAAAGAAAATTTGCCACTTTTAGAAGACTTAGATTTAAAAATTATTACTTATGGATATAATCAAAAAGCGACTATTACGGCTTCGAGCGTAGATGAAAATAAAATGATGATTTGTTTACAAAGAGGTATTGAAAATATTAAACAGAAAAAAATTGAGCCACAAGAAATCGAGATAGAGGTAACTAATAAAATGCAAGGAGTAGCAGGAATGGAATTAGTTGGATTGCAGCTTCTATACTCCAGTTAAATTTGATTTTTTAATGTAAAAAATAGGAAAATGAAAAATAATAGAAAAATTTAACATTTTATGTAGACAAAACCAAAAAAGTGTAGTATAATAGGTATTGTGACTAGGTGTTAGTCTAAAATTTATATACTATGAATAGACTTAAGTAAGAAACAAAGGTAGGGAGGAAAACAAATTGAATACAAATTATGATGATAATAACCATTTAGTATTGGTTGGAAAGGTAACAAGTGACAAAAGATTCAGTCATGAAATTTATGGAGAAAAGTTCTATATTTTTGATTTAAGCGTACCTCGTTTAAGTGGAAATGCAGACAATATTCCAGTGACTATTTCTGAAAGATTGTTAACAATGAAGGATTTAGTAATTGGAAGCAAGTTAGAAATTGATGGACAATTTAGATCGTATAATAGTTATGACCAAGAAAAGAACAGATTAATTCTAACTGTTTTTGCAAAAGACATTAATTTCTTAGAAAATCAAGAAGAGGAAGTAGAAGTTAGTAATGAAATCGTATCAAATGAAGTAACATTAGACGGATATATTTGTAAAAAACCAATTTACCGTAAAACTCCATTTGGAAGAGAAATTTCAGATATCTTACTAGCTGTTAATAGAGCATATAACAAATCTGACTATATTCCATGTATTGCATGGGGAAGAAATGCTAGATTCTGTGAAAACATTCCAGTTGGAACAGAAGTTAAAATCATCGGACGTGTTCAATCAAGAGAATATGAAAAGAAATATGAAGATGGTACAGTAGAAAAGAAGGTAGCTTATGAAGTATCTGTATCAAGCTTAGAAGTAGCAAACCAAGAAAATAATGAAAATAGGGAAGAAAATACAGAAGTAGCTGAAAACCAAGAAGCTATTTAATGTCTGATTAGGGACGTTAGTTAAGAGGACAATATTATGTAAAAATGTCCGTTAAACTAACGTTTCTAATTTTTTTTGAGAAATAAAATGCAAATCGTGAAGAATTAATTTTCTTCACGATTTGTTTCTTTCTTTACTTCAGGAATAAAAATAGTTCTGTCTTCTCTTGGCTTAGGCTTTTCCACCTCTAAATGTTCACGAACAGGGGAAATATCTAAGTCTCCATCTCCAGCTACTACTTCTATTTTTTTAGGTGTTTCTTCTTTTTTTTCTTCTTCGTCCATTTTGAGTTATCCTCCACTTTTTAACTAAATTAATCTTATCACAAGCAAAAAACAATGTCAATATTTCTTGCAATGCTTGACATAAAGCGGAAGGCGTGGGATAATATGAAAGGAAGGAAATTAAAAAAATGGAAATTAACAAAGCAAAAGGAATGATAGAAGCAATACTTTTTGCGGCAGGTAGAGAAGTAAAAATCAAAGAATTGATGCTAGCGTTAGAAGCCAATTCTGAAGAAATTATTAGTCTTGTAGAAAGTATGAAAAATGAATATCAAGAAGAAAGCAGAGGGCTTCAAATTATCAATGTAGGTGAAGCCTATCAATTGTGTACGAAAAAAGAATATTATGAAGTAATTTATAGTATATTTGATAAAAGAAATAAGCCAAATTTATCGCAAGCAGCACTAGAGACATTAGCTATTATTGCGTATAATCCACGCATCACAAGGGCAGAGGTTGACTCAATTCGTGGTGTTGGTTCTGATGCAACCATTTATAAGCTATTAGAATATCATTTAATAGAAGAAACGGGCAAATTAGATGCACCAGGAAAACCAGGTACTTATGGAGTAACACCGGAATTTTTTAGAATGTTTGGATTTAACAGTTTAGAAGAGCTTCCAGAACTACCAAGATACAAGGTAGATGAAAATCAGCAAATAGTTATTGATGATGTCATGGAAGAACAAGATAAAGCGAAAAGTGATAGTGAAGATAACCAAGAAAATACTCAGAATGAGGCTCCAATGCCCGCAAGGGAAGAAGAATAGGAAAAGATGTGTCCTCGTTAGAAATCTTAAAATAGTGAAAGGAAGAATAAAAATGAAGTTAAGTGAGAACTTTTTTTATACATTAAGAGAAGACCAAAAAGACGAAGAATCAGTTAGTGGAAATCTTTTAGTGAAAAGTGGAATGTTTAAAAAAGTAGGTAATGGAATTTATATGAAATTACCACTAGGACAAAAAGTAGTAGATAATGTAAAAGAAATTATTAGAAAGCATATGAGTGAAGCGGGAGCAAAAGAAGTAACAATGCCGTTATTACTTCCAATAGAAGTTTTTCAAAAATCAGGAAGATATAATGCCTTTGGACCATCTATTTTTCAATTATCAGATAGATATAATAGACCATATGCGTTAGGACCAACACATGAAGAGTTTTTTGTGCTAGCAGCTATGATGAAATCTAGTTCATATAAAGATTTTCCATATACATTATATCAAATAGGAAATAAATATAGAGATGAAATTAGACCAAGATTAGGATTGATTAGAACAAGAGAATTTACAATGAAAGATGCTTATAGTTTCGATATCAACCAAGAAGAATCAGATAAATCTTATCAAAAACAATTTGAAGCATATCATAAAATCTGCCAAGAAATTGGATTAGAGTATGTAGTAGTAAGAGCAGATACAGGAATGATGGGAGGGTTATTATCAGAAGAATTTCAAGCAGTAACCGATGTAGGTGAAGATGTTTTAGTATTATGCGACAATTGTGACTATGCTTCTAATATAGAGGTTAGTAGTTGCGTAGATGAGGAAAAAGAAAGCCAAGAAGAAAAGCAATCCATAGAGAAAATTCATACACCAAATGTAGGAACAATTGAAGAAGTAAGTAAGTTTTTAAATGAAAGTTCAGATAAATTTGTAAAAACATTGATATACAAAGCAGGAGATAAGTTCTATGCTTGCATGGTACCAGGAAACAGAGAGATTAATGAAGTAAAACTTGGTAAGTTATTAAAGGCTGATGTAGAATTAGCAGAAGCAGAAGATGTAATGCGATTGACTAATGCAAACGTAGGATTTGCAGGACCAGTTGGAATTTCTATTCCAGTTATTATGGACCAAAGCATTAAGCATATGAGAAATTTTATCGTAGGAGCAAATGAAACAGATTATCATTATAAAAATGTAAATGTGGAAGACTTTGAGATAGAAATGATAGCAGACATTAAGAATGTGCAAGAAGGTGATGCTTGTCCAAAATGCCATGGACATTTAGTATTCAAAAAAGGAATTGAAGTAGGAAATACTTTCAAGCTAGGTACAAAATATTCAGAAAGCTTAGGACTAAATTATTCAGATGAAAATAATGAGTTAAAACCAGTTGTTATGGGAAGTTATGGAATTGGTGTAGAGAGAATGATAGCAGCAGTAGTAGAACAAAATCACGATGATAAAGGAATTATCTGGCCAATGAATATTGCACCATATAAGGTTGGAATCGTACTAATCAATCCAAAAGATGAAAAGCAATACAAAGTAGCAAATGAGTTATATGAAAAATTAAATGATATCGGAATAGACACTATTTTAGATGACAGAAATGAAAGACCGGGTGTTAAGTTTAATGATATGGATTTAATTGGAACTCCTATTAGAATTACTGTAGGAAAAAAGGTTGAAGAAGATACTATTGAATTAAAAAAGAGAAACGAAGAAGAAGTAAAAGTCATTCCAATTGAAAAATTGATAGATGAATTAATGGAAATAGGAGTAAAAGGAAATTAAAAGAGAATTAAGGGACGTATCTAAAAAAAAGGTATGTCCCTAATCTGACACTTTATTTAATGAATTTAAAATTTCAGGGTAGATACGGTAAGCATTTTCTTTCCAGTTATCTACAATTTTTTTGGCTTCTTCACGAGAGCCTGCAAATACACTAACTTCAAAAATACAAGTATTATTTTCATTGATTTTGCAAGTTACAGTATAGTCATTTTCACTTCTAGGAGTAAACTCAGCTGTAATAGATTCTTCTTCAGCAGTGGTAGTAAGCTCATTTTGAAAGTTAGTGTCTACTTTCAATTTCATAATACCAGGTAACATGTCATGTGTTAATCTTAGAGTTTCTTTTCCCTTTTCTGTAATAGAATAAGTGTGTTTTCCTTCTTGGTCAAATCGAGCAATATATTGATTTTCTAATAAATCCAATAAAAATTGTTGAAAATAAAAATAGTTCATATCCATAACAGAGAGAACTAACCTAAGTAGTCCATCATTGGTAATAGGATTTTCTAATTTATTTAAAATGTATAAAATTAATACTTTGTTTTCTGCTAGAACTTCTCCGTCTTGTGTTAATTTCACGTTTTTCACTCCTTTAAGGCTTTTCTAAGGATTACGGCAATTGCATCAATCATCCATAATTTGCTTTGCTTCACACAGCTGACAGAAGTATATCACAAACTATTCTAAAATACTATTCTTTTTGAAAGAAAAATGATATACTAAAATAGAAATAAAAAAAATGAAGGAAAGAAAAAGATGAAAACACTATATGAACTGCTAGAAGTAAGTGAAAATGCTTCGAAAGAAATTATTGAAAAAGCATATAAAGTACTAGCTAAAAAATATCATCCTGATTTGCAGGCAGAAGGAGAAAAACTAGAAGCGGAAAAGAAGATGAAACAAATCAATGAAGCATATGAAGTATTAAGTGATGAGACGAAAAGAAAAGAGTATGATTTAAAATTAACAGAAGAAAGAAGGCAAGAAGAAGCAAAAAAACAACCACAGCCAAGTTATAGTCAAGATTCATATGAACAGTCAAATCAAACTTATACAAAGCCAATGTCAGAGCAAGAATATAGAGAAGCTTTAAAAAGGCAGTATCAAGAAAGAAGAGAAGAACAAGAAAGACAAAGGCAAATGCAAGAACAATATGAACAAAGATATCAGCAAGCATATGAGGGATATTTAAGAAGTTTAGGATATAAAATCAAATATAAGTGGACATGGAAAAGATTTAAAGATTTAATGATTACACTTCTTATTATTGTTAGTATTTGTACTATTTTATGGTTTTTTCCACCAACTCATAAACTAATTATGGACTTTTATAATTCTAGCTCTATTGTAAAAGCAATAATTGATACCATAGGCAATGTATTTAAGGGAATATGGAATGGTATTTGCGCAGTATTCCAGAAGTAAACTAACAATTTTTCGATACTAGAGGCAAAAAGAAAACAACCCCTATACAAAATACATAAAGTATGATAATATGGACAAAATAGAAAAAGAGGAGGAAAATTATGAAAAAAGTTATCATTGGAGTAGTAGCAATTGCTATCATTGCATTAGTTGTTGTTGGAATTGTAATGATAAGTAAAAATAATGAAAATGGAGGCGTTTCTAAAAATGCAAAAATGCAAACAGTAGAAGAAATGCAAACTACATTAAATAACATTTATACCAAATTAGGAGAACAGCTTCCATCTATTGATACAATGGAAATTGATGTGACAGATGAATTAGCAGTAAAAGCTGCCACAGGTTTACAATCAACAGCAAATGTAGAAGCAGTTGTACTATCAGAGCCTATGATGAGTTCACAAGCTTACTCAGCAGTGTTTGTAAAAACCGCAAAAGGTGCTGATGTTGAGAAAATGAAACAAGAAATGCTTGACAATATAGACACAAGAAAATGGATTTGTGTAACAGCAGAAAAAGTATATGTTACAAACCATGAAAATATCATCTTTTTAGTAATGGCAAGTGAAGATTGGGCAAAACCTGTATATGATGAATTCAAAAATGCAGTAGACGGAAAAATAGGTAAAGAACTTTCAAAAACAGAAGAAATTTAGGAGGGTACTGTGCTTTTTTCAAGTATTAGCTTTTTATATTATTTTTTACCGTGTGTATTAATTCTATATTTAGCAGTACCAACAAAATACAAAAATATCATATTATTAATAAGCTCCCTATTGTTTTACTTCTATGGGGAGCCTATTTATATATTGGTAATGCTTGCAACAATAGTATCTGCTTATATACACCGGACTTTTAATGGAGAAATACCCAAAACAGAAAAAAATATTTTTAATTACCTCTGTGGTGCTTAGCTTAGGTGCTCTTATTGTATTTAAGTATTCTGATTTTCTAATTGAAAATGTGAATGGAATATTTGGCACTAAAGTAGCCCTACTTAATTTGGCACTGCCAATTGGGATTTCTTTTTATACCTTTCAAGTGCTAAGTTATGTGATAGATATTTATAATGGAAAAGTACCTGCACAAAGAAGTTTTATTAAATTAGCAACATATGTGTCTTTATTTCCACAGTTGATAGCAGGTCCAATTGTGCGATATACAGATGTAGAAAAAGAATTAACCAAAAGAGAGCATACCTTTGAAAAGTTTTCTTATGGGATTAGAAGATTTATTGTAGGGCTTTCTAAAAAGGTACTAATTGCCAATAGCTTAGGGGAATTATGCCAGATCTTTTTGGCTACAGATGAGAAAAGTGTAATATTTTATTGGATTTATGGAATTGCATTTAGCCTTCAAATCTACTTTGACTTTTCTGCTTATTCCGATATGGCAATAGGGCTAGGAAAAATGCTAGGTTTCGACTTTTTAGAGAACTTTAATTATCCATATATTTCAAAAAGCATTACAGAATTTTGGAGAAGATGGCATATTTCGCTTAGCCAGTGGTTTAGAGATTATGTGTATATTCCACTAGGTGGAAATCGAGTAGGAAAGGTAAAGCTGATTCGTAATATTTTTGTGGTATGGATGTTAACTGGTTTATGGCATGGAGCAAATTGGACGTTTGTGATATGGGGCTTGTTATTTGGCGTTTTACTCATTATTGAAAAAACATTTCTATTAAAGCTTTTAGAAAAAATACCAAAAATTTTTCAGCATATTTATGTTTTACTGATTGTGATGATAAGTTTTATTATTTTTAACGCAAATGACATAGGACAAGCATTTTTACAAATAGGAGGACTATTTGGCGCAAATGGGGAAGCCTTTATCAATTCCTATACTTTCTATTATTTGAAAAGCTATTTTGTTATTTTGATAATTGGGCTCATTGGTGCAACACCAATTTTAAAAGATAAAATTAATCAACTAAAAGAAAAGGGAAAGGTAAGGAAAGTAATTAATGCTTTAGAGCCAGTGGTATTAGTTTGCTTACTCATATTTGTAACAGCTTATTTAGTAGATAATTCTTACAACCCATTTTTGTATTTTAGATTTTAAGGAGAAAGTTATGTCAGATAAAACCAAAAATGTAGTAGTAACTTTTACATTTTTACTTGTGCTAGTATTATTTTTTGTCATTAACTTATGTACCAAAGATATAGAGATATCTTATACAGAAAGAAGAAAGCTGGCACAGTTTCCAAAAGTGACGGTTAAAAAGTTATTTGATGGAAGTTTAGCACAAGAATTTGATAAATATAGTACAGACCAGATGATAAAGAGGGAAGACTTTAGAAAGCTAAAAGCAGCTTTAGAGTTGGATGTGTTTAGAAAGAAAGACAATAACAATATTTATTTATATCAAGATAGTTTGATTAAAATAGAATATCCGCTAAACGAAGAGTCTGTTTTGAATGCAACGAATAAAATGAATGCAATAAAGAAGGACTATTTGCAAGGCATGAAGTGCTATTATACCATTGTTCCGGACAAAAACTACTTTGTTAGTAGAGAAAAATACATCGGTATGAACTATGAAAAAATGGAAGAAATCATGGCACAAAGTTTAAAGGAAATGGAATATATCCCTATTTTTGATTGCTTAGAGTTACAAGATTATTATGTAACAGATATTCATTGGAAGCAAGAAAATTTGCAAAAAGTGGTAGATAGAATAAGTTCAAAAATGAATTTTAGAGATAGAATTCATACAAATTATACAAAACAAGATATAATTGAGTTTGACGGAGTGTATGCAGGACAATTAGCAGTCAAAACAGCAAAGGACAAAATTTGTATTAGTACAAATGAAATGATAGAAAATGCAACTGTATATAACCATGAGAATAAGAAAGAAACAAAAATATATGACAAAGAGAAATTAAGTAGTAATGATAAGTATGATATTTATTTGTCAGGACCTACACCACTGATTACTATAACAAACCCAAATGGAGAACAAGGCAAGGAATTAGTGGTGTTTAGAGATTCCTTTGCCAGTAGCTTAGTTCCTTTGTTTACAGAGGCTTATTCTAAAATTACATTAGTTGATATAAGGTACATGAGGAGCAAAGACATAGGAAATTATATAGAATTAAAGAACCAAGATATATTGTTTATTTATAGCACAACAGTTTTAAATAATAGCAGTACGTTTAAGTAAAAGGAGAGAGGAAATATGGGTGGAATTAGTGTTTTACTTTTAATGGGAATATTATCAGCAATATTTTTCATTTTTCTTGCTATATTCATAGTAATAGTTATATATCAAATTATTACTTACATTTTTGAGAGTTTTGCGATTATGGAAATGGGAAAAAATTTGCAATATAAAGTAGTGGGAACAGCGTGGATACCATTTTATAATAAATATCTATTGGGAAAAATTGCACAGCATAAGGTATTAGGAGTTATTTTAGCAATACTCAATGTTGTTATAGTGATAACAGGAATAGGCAGTTATGTACAAAATGATTTAAATGCTATCCTGTTTGGTTCGTTCTTGATATGCGTATTTGCTAGCTTTATACTAGATAGTATCATAGCGCATAAAATATATACAAAAGCAATTGGAAAATATGGAGATATCTTAACTGTTTTTGGTGTATTAACTTTAGGTTTCTTAAGACCAATATTTCTTTTTGTAGTGAAAAATAAAATTAAGTCTTGACATAAAAATTTAGATATTGTATAGTAGCCATTACTTGCAAAAAAGTAATGGTTTAATTTTGCTATAAATGAAGGAGAAAGGAAGAAATGAACATACAATTATCAGAACATTTTACATACAAAAAATTGATACAATTTACAGTACCAACGATTATTATGATGATATTTACCTCTATTTATGGTGTGGTAGATGGATTATTTGTGTCAAACTGCGTAGGTTCAGAAGCCTTCGCAGGTGTTAATTTAATTATGCCAGCCTTGATGATTTTAGGAGCAATTGGTTTTATGATTGGAACAGGTGGAAGTGCTTTAGTTTCTAAAACAATGGGGGAAGGAGATCAAGAAAAAGCAAATAAGTATTTTTCAATGCTTCTTTATGTAGTTACAATAATAGGTCTCATTTTTACAGTGATAGGATTTATCGTAATGGAGCCAGTAGCAAAACTATTAGGAGCAGAAGGAAATCTGGTAGATATTTGTGTGACTTATGGTAGAACCTTAATTATTGCTTTAGTACCCTTTATGCTACAAAACTGTTTCCAAAGTTTCTTAATTGTAGCAGAAAAACCAAGAATGGGGCTAGTGATTTCTATTATAACAGGTGTGCTAAATATGGTGTTAGACTTTTTATTTATCTATGTTTTCAAAATGGGAGTATTTGGAGCAGCTTTTGCCACAGGAATTAGCCAATTGATAGGAGGAATTGTGCCACTGATTTACTTTATCAAGAAAAGTGAAAACTTAAAATTGGTAAAGACAAAATTAGAAGGAAAACCAATTTGGCAAGCTTGTGCCAATGGTTCCTCTGAAATGGTAACTAACATTTCTATGTCAGTGGTAAATATGCTATATAATTTGCAGTTAATGAAGTATGCAGGTGCAGATGGAGTAGTAGCTTATGGAATTATTATGTATGTTAGTTTTATCTTTTCAGGTACTTATATAGGCTATTCCATAGGTTCAGCACCAATTGTAGGATATCATTATGGAGCAGAAAACAAAGAAGAATTAAAGAGTTTATTAAAAAAGAGTTTAAAGCTTTTGACAATTACATCCATTGTCATGACTGTAATAGGAGAGGTGTTAGCTAAGTCATTAGCAGGAATATTCGTTAGTTATGATGCGAATTTATTAGAGATGACAACAAACGCTATACGCATATTTTCGATTTCTTATCTAATTAGTGGCATCAATATTTTTGCATCTTCTTTCTTCACGGCATTAAATAATGGAGTGGTTTCAGCAGCAATTTCCTTTTTAAGAACACTGCTTTTCCAAATCGCAATGATATTTATACTTCCGCTTATTTGGGGATTAAATGGCATTTGGCTTGCTGTTGTTTTTGCAGAAGTTTTGGCTTTAGCAGTTAGTATTCTATTCCTAGTGATAAACAGGAAAAAATATCAATATATTTGAAATTAGAGCGGATGATTTCTTGAAAATTATCTGCTTTTGTAATATGATATGCAAATAGAAAAGAGGAAAAATGAAAGAGTTGATGAAGAAGAATTTAAAGTGGCTTATTTTACTAGTCTGCTTAATTGGATTTTTAAAATTGGCAGAGGAGGTATTTAGTAAAGAGATATTACAGGCAGATATCATAGGCTATGAGTTAATATCTAGTTTTTTGATATCAGATTTTGCAACACCAATTGCAAAATTTATCACCAATTTTGGTGGACCTATTATACTAATAGGGCTTACAATTATTTTAGCAATTGCAATTAAGAATAGAAGGATAGGAATTTCCATTTTTGCGAATTTGTGTATTGTAACAGGGCTAAATATATTGATAAAACAAATATTACAAAGGCCAAGACCAACAGAATATAGAATTATTGATGAAACAGGTTATAGCTTTCCTTCAGGGCATTCCATGGTAAGTATGGCTTTTTATGGATTTCTGATTTATCTTATTTATAGATATGTAAAGGATAAGTATTTGAAAATAGGATTAATTACGTTTTTGAGTATTCTAATCATTTCTATTGGAATCAGTAGAATTTATTTAGGAGTTCATTATACAAGTGATGTAATAGCAGGTTTTTTAGTATCCATTTCTTATTTAGTGCTCTATATAAGTAGTGTGAACAATTGGATAAAGGCAAGTGATTAGTTGATAATCACTTGCTTTTATGTTATGATTTAAAAAAATGGAGGAAAAATAACATGGAAAAATGGTTAAAATGGGCTATGGAAATACAAAGCTTAGCACAAGCAGGACTTGCTTATACACAAAATGTTTATGATATAGAAAGATATGAAAGATTAAGAGAAATAGCAGCAGAAATGATAGTAGAAAAAAGCGATATTAACTTGGAAAAAGTAAAAGGCTTATTTTGCAATGAAACAGGTTATCAAACACCAAAACTAGATACAAGGGCAGCCATCTTTCAAGATAACAAAATTCTATTAACTCATGAAAAAAATGGAACTTGGTCATTACCAGGTGGTTGGGTAGATGTGTTAGAGTCAGCAAAGTCTAACACGATAAAAGAAGTAAAAGAAGAAACTGGATTAGATGCAAAAGCAATCAGACTAATTGCTGTGCAAGATAGGAACAAACATAATAGACCAGTATATGCTTATGGAGTATGGAAAGTATTTGTTTTGTGTGAACGAATTGGTGGAGAGTTTGCAGAAAATAGTGAAACAACGGAAATAAAGTATTTTGGATTAGATGAATTACCACAAAACTTAGCAGAAGAAAAATGTACGAAAGAGCAAATAGAAATGTGCTTTCAAGCAAAAGATGATGCAAATTGGCAAGTGCAATTTGATTAAAGAAATTTTTTAAAAACTATTGACTTTGAGTTAACTCCAAGTAGTATATATAATATAGAACTTATGAGGAGGAGAGAAAATGGAAAAACAAACAGCTGGGAGAGATAAATTAGGAAAGTTAGCGCCAAAATTTGCTGAATTAAATGACGATGTGTTATTTGGAGAGGTGTGGAGTAGAGAGGAAAAATTATCATTAAAACATAGAAGTATGATAACCATTTCAGCTTTAATGGCACAAGGATTATTTCCTCAATTAGAATCGCATTTTATCATAGGAAAGAAACATGGAATTACAAAATCAGAGGCAGTAGAAATTGTAACGCAGTTAGCATTTTATAGTGGTTGGCCTAAAGCATGGAGCGCTTTTGCTTTAATTGAAGAAGTATATGGGGAAGAGGAAGAAAAAGAGGAGCATGGTGGTGTGTTCGGGCAAGGAGAGCCAAATGTCAATTTTGCTCAATATTTTATTGGAAATTCCTATTTAAAACCATTAGCAAAAACAGAGAATATGTTGATAGCAAATGTAACCTTTGAGCCTAGATGTAGAAACAATTGGCATATTCATAAAGCAACAAAAGGTGGGGGACAGATTTTAATATGTGTAGATGGAGAAGGTTGGTATCAGGAGGAAGGAAAGCCAGCGCAGAGCTTAAAATCGGGTGATGTTGTTACCATACCTGCTAATGTAAAACATTGGCACGGTGCTAAAAGCACCAGTTGGTTCAGCCATCTAGCGGTAGAAGTGCTGGGAGAAAATACAAGTAATGAATGGTGTGAGCCTGTTACAGATGAAGAATATGATAAGTTATAAGTGGAGGGATAATTTATGAATAAATTGATTGTATATTTTTCCTATACTAATAATACAAGAATGATAGCAAATCAAATTAAGGCAAAACTAAATTGTGATATATTAGAAATTAAGACTGTTGTTCCTTATTCGGGAGATTATGAAACTGTTGTCAATGATGAACAAAACAGCGAAGCAAGTAATTACTTACCAGAAATTCAAAAAATAGATGTGGACTTAAGCAAATATGAAGAAGTGATACTTGGTACTCCTGTATGGTGGTATCGACCAGTGCCAGCTATTAGAACCTTTTTAACTCAAAATGACTTATCAGGAAAAATCATTAAACCTTATGCTACTAATGCAGGTTGGCTTGGAAGAACTTTTCAAGAAATAGAAAAACTTTGTCCAAATTCAAAAGTCGATAAAGGCATGAATATTGTATTTGAGAGTTATAGTGATAAATTGGTTACAAAAGAACAAGAGATTGAAAATTGGATAAATGGGTTATAGAGAAATAAGTAAGCAGGTGATTGATAATCACTTGTTTTTACGTTATAATAAGACTTAAAACAATGGGAGGTTTAATATGGATATTTATAAGATTTTAATGGAACTGAATATTAATTATGAGGAAATAGAACATAAAGCTATATATACAGCTGAAGAAGCACTACAAGAAGATATTGCTAATAAGATTGATGGAATAGGATGCAAAAATTTATTTGTTAAAAGTAAAGATAGGTATTATCTTATTTTTATAAAAGCAGAGAAAAGAGCAGATTTAAAGGCAATTGCGCATTTAGTAAATGAAGCTAAACTAAGCTTTGCTAGTGAGGAAGAGTTAAAAGATATTTTAGATCTTACAATTGGTAGTGTGACACCGCTTGGTCTAGTCAATGATAAGAATAATTTAGTAACTTTGCTAATTGATAAAGAATTAGCAAATGAGAAAGTCTTGGCACACCCTAATATAAACACGAAAACGGTATCTATGCAGCTAAGTGACTTAATTAAATTAGTACAACATATAAAACATCAATATATTTTATTTTAAAGTTGTAAATTAGAAGCAGCAATGTTATAATTCAATTTGTTTTGAAAAAATAGAAGAAAGAGGAGGAAAGCAAGTGATACTTTCAGTCTTTTTAATTATTGTGGGATTTGCACTCCTTATTTTAGGAGCAGATTGGTTAGTAAATGGGGCAAGCAGTATTGCCAAGAGATTTCAAATTCCAGAGATTATTATAGGGCTTACCATTGTTTCCATAGGAACCTCTATGCCAGAGTTATTTGTCAGTACAACATCAGCATTAGAGGGACTTTCTGATATGTCCATAGGAAATGTTATTGGAAGTAATTTGTGTAATTTGCTACTCATATTAGGACTTTCTACTATGATAAAACCAGTCAAATTTCAAAAAGAAACTAGGCTTTTTGAAATTCCCATGTGTTTAGTATTCACGGTAATATTTATTGTTCTTTGCAACACAGGCGGATCCATTAACAAAGTAGAAGCAATCCTTTTACTACTTTTGTTTTTACTATTTATTGTATATACAATTTTTATGGCGAAGAAGCAAAGTAGCCAAGAAAAGCAAGGGAAAGTAAAGACAGAGAAGAAATTACTACCTATTTTAAAGGATATTTTGTTAATTGTATTAGGAGTTATAGGGCTAAAGGTTGGTGGAGATTTAGCAGTAGATAATGCAGTTAATATTGCCAACTATTTTGGGGTTAGCGAGAAGATTATTGGTTTAACGATACTTGCAGTAGGGACAAGTCTTCCAGAATTGGTAACAAGTGTGACCGCAGCGATTAAAGGCAATAGTGATATTGCCATTGGAAATATTATAGGGTCTAATATTTTCAATATGTTATTGATTATTGGTGTAGCAGCCTTTATCCATCCAATTAGCTATAATTTCAGTTATAATATGGATTTAATTGTATTAGTAGTAGCAACACTAATCCTAGCATTATTTCCAATAATACCACCGAAAAATGAAATGAGTAGGGCAAATGGAATTATCTATTTCTTAATGTATGTAGGATATATAGGATATTTATTAGTAAGCTAAGGGAGCAAGCAGGCTCTCTTTTATTTTATAAAAATATGTAAAGGATACTTGACATTTCAAAAAAGACAGCGTATAATAAAGTAAAGTTAACTTTACATATATTAAAAAGGAAGTGGTAAATTGAAAAACAAAGTAGAGGAATACAGAAAATTACTGGGGGAAAAACAGGAAGATTTAGCTAGCATTGTAGGAGTATCTAGACAAACCATTATTTCAATAGAAAAGGGGAAATATAACCCTTCCATATTATTAGCATTTAAAATAGCAAATCATTTTGGAAAATCTATTGAGGAAATTTTTATTTATGAGGAGGAAAATTAGAATGGAAAAAAGATTGAAGGTAAAATGTGTTATATGTGGAGTTTTGATGATAATTGGAATTATCATGGCGATAGCATCATTTCAAGTAAAAGATTTAAGTGAAATGCAGTCAGGATATATGAATGGTTTTGGAACCAGTGTTGCAGTGGCAAGTTTAGTGTTATTGATTAAAAATATACTAACATTAAGAAACCCTAAGAACTTAAGAGATAGAGAAATTCAGTTGACAGATGAAAGAAATATTCAGATTTCTACAAAGTCAATGGCAATTACTTTTAGAATTTGTATTTTACTACAGTCATTAGGTTCATTGACACTTGCATTAGTAAACAATGAACTAGGAATATATTTAGGATTTATAGTTGGCATACAACTTGTGATATATGTTTTTGCTAATGTTATTATTTCTAAAAAGATATAGAATAGAAGAGAAATGGTGCGCCTAAAATACTGGAGAAATCTAAGATTTTGGGTGTATTTTATTTTTTTATTAAAAACTTGAAAGGAAATATTGACATATAGATTACTTTACCATATAATACAAACAATAGTTTTAAAACAACACATGAAATTTATATGTAGCAATAGACGTAGCTAACTAAATTTTTATGGAAAAGGAAGTGTTTTTATGGACGAAAAAAAGAACGAAATCATTTTATTTGAAAATCAAGGAGTGAAATTGGAGGTTAATTTAAAAGATGAAACAGTGTGGCTAAATAGACAACAGCTATCAGAATTATTTAGTAGAGATATAAAGACAATAGGAAAACACATTAATAATGCTTTAAACGAAGAATTATCACTAGATAATTCAGTTGTCGCAAAATTTGCGACAACTGCTTCAGATGGAAAAAAATATCAAATGGAATATTATAACTTAGATATGATATTAAGTATTGGTTATCGAGTTAAATCTAAAAATGGTGTAATCTTCAGAAAATGGGCTACGAAAATCCTAAAAGACTATATGCTAAAAGGATATGCAGTAAATCAAAAAAGGTTAGAATATTTAGAAAAGACAGTAAAGTTAATAGATATAGCCAATCGTATGGAAGAAAGATTGCAAAATAATGATGCAAAAGAAATATTAAAAGTAATTGGAGAATATTCAAAAGCATTAGACTTGTTAGATGACTATGACCATAAAACATTAAAGAAAATAGAAGGAAGTACAGACGAAAGAAAAATTGAATACAAGCAATGTATAGAAGTTATCAATAAACTTAGATTTAATGAAGAAAGCACATTATTTGCTGTTGAAAGAGGTAAAGGATTAGAGTCAATTATAGGGAATATTTATCAAAGCTTTGGAGGACAAGATATATACAAAAGTATAGAAGAAAAGGGAGCAAATTTCTTATACTTAATAGTGAAAAATCATGTGTTTACAGATGGCAATAAAAGAATTGCAGCGACTTTGTTCATCTACTTTTTAAATTTCTATGATATTTTATATAAAGGTGGAAAGCAGACTATTGATAATAATACTTTAGCAGCATTGACATTGTTAATAGCGGAATCAAATCCAAAAGAGAAAGAAGTAATTATAGACTTAGTAATGAATTTTTTGAATAATGAATGATTTAAGTAAGATATGACAGAGAATGAAGGCAGATATTTGAAAATTATCTATCTTTTGTGTTATAATTGCGTTGATGAATAGTGTTATAGAGAGGATTGATTATGGAAAATATAAAAAAAGAAGATCTTGAGAAATTAGTAGGAAGCGATAAGGTTAATACTTTTTATGATATTGTTGATGAAATAACAAAACTTTATGATATGGAACAAATATGGAATAAAGGTGGCAAAAAATGGATTTATGAATATAAGTTTAGAAAAGGTGGTAAAACTTTATGCGCATTTTATTTTAAGGACAACACATTGGGATTTATGATTATCTTTGGCAAAGAAGAAAGAACTAAAATTGAAGAAATGAGAAATGAAATTTCACCAAGCATACTAGAAATCTATGATACTGCTGAAACATTCCACGATGGAAAATGGGTTATGTTTAATATAACGAATAATTTGATAATCGAAGACTTGAAGAAATTACTTTTTATAAAGAGAAAACCAAATAGAAAGTAACACAAATTACAACTTTATGGCTAAAAAACCTGAATGTTAATAAGCATTGCTTGTAGCAACGGACGATTCTTTATATAATAATGGGAGCAAGGATTATCTGTTCCTGATTCAGAAATGTTAGTTTTAATATCAGAGGTTCTTGAGACACCAGTAAGCACTTTACTTGGAGAAAATATTTCAGAGTCTAAAGTAGATGATTTGAAAGCAATTTCTGAAAAATTAGAGATAATAAACCTACAACTATTGCAAAGGAAGAATACAAGAAGAAAAATGATTCATTGGATATTAATTTCATTATGTGCAATTACGATAATAATTTTCATTTCTTTATTCTTAGTAAAGAGTCCTTATTTTAATTGGGATTACAATGATCCTGAAAATGCTGTTTTTGGAGTTGCTTTTCATTCATTTGAATGGCTATTTATTAGAATAGCACCAATTATTCTTATTGTATCAATTGTTGGAATTGTATTAACTCGAAAGAAAGCTTAAATTTGTTTGTAGCATAATTACAGTTGATGGAGGAGGTATCGGGAATGGAAACAAAAGTTATAAATAACATAGCAGTGGTCAATAGTAACGAACTTATCATAAAAGATGTTCAGACAGCCATTGATTTTATCATGTCTATAAAATATGAAACGAACTGTGATAAAATAGCATTGAGTAAAAGTGCAATAGTAGAAGATTTTTTCATATTAAGCAAAGGATTAGCAGGAGAAATTTTACAAAAGTTTATCAATTATCAAACGAAATTTGCTATATTTGGAGATTATTCAAAATATACAAGTAAACCATTAAAAGATTTTATATATGAGAGCAACAACGGAAAAGATATATTTTTTGTAGAAAATGAAGATGAAGCAATAAAGATGCTAAGCAAATCATAAACGCAAATTATAATAAGTAGTACAAGTAATTAAGCTTTAAAATTACTTGTACTCTATGATATAATTAAAAACGTAAGATAGTAATTGAAAGATGAGGTAGAAGGATGGTACATTTAGTATATTGTGATGATAAATCA
>CAJUSU010000010.1 GCA_910589185.1 uncultured Clostridia bacterium | reverse complement strand
TTTTTGATTAATTTTTGGAAATAAATAACTAATATATAAATAATAGTGAAAAAGGAGGAGACAAAATGGTTACAACTGATCCAATAGCAGATATGCTTACAAGAATCAGAAATGCAGGTCAAGCTAAATTTAAAACAGTTGATGTTCCTGCATCAAATATAAAAAGAGATATCGCAGAGATTCTATTTAACGAAGGTTATATAAAATCTTATGAAGAAATAAAAAACGATAATCAAGGAATTATAAGAATAACTTTAAAATATACAGAAAAAGGTAAAAAAGTTATATCTGGATTAAGAAGAATAAGTAAACCAGGTTTAAGAATATATGCTTCTAAAGAAGAATTACCTAAAGTTTTAAATGGTTTAGGTATAGCATTAATATCAACATCAAAAGGAATAATGACAGATAAAAAAGCAAGAGAATTAGGTGTTGGTGGAGAAGTATTAGCTTATGTATGGTAATTCATAAATAGAAAGGAGAAAATAGTTATGTCAAGAATAGGAAATAAACCAATTACAGTACCAGATTCTGTAGAAGTAAAAATAGAAGGTCAAAAAGTTACTGTAAAAGGTCCTAAAGGTACACTTGAAAAAGAAATGCACCCAAATATGAAAATCGAATTAAATGATAAAGTCATAACAGTTGTGAGACCAGATGACCAACCATTTAATAGAAGTATTCATGGATTAACAAGAACTTTGATAAATAATATGATTCAAGGTGTTCTAAACGAATACACTAGAGAATTAGAAATCAATGGTGTAGGTTATAGAGCTGCAAAACAAGGAAATAAATTAGTTCTAACATTAGGATATTCTCATCCAGTAGAAATGGTAGAACCAGAAGGAATTAAATATGAAGTTCCATCTCCAAACCAAATAATTGTAAGAGGAATTGATAAAGAATTAGTTGGAGAAATGGCAGCAGTTATAAGAACAAAGAGACCACCTGAAGTATATAGAGGTAAAGGTATTAAATATGTTGAAGAACATATTAGACGTAAAGAGGGTAAAACTGGAAAGAAGTAAAATGCAAACAAATGAAAAGCGGCATCTTGCTTTGTCAAGCTGCATAAAAATTTTATCGACATACAGCGTATAGTCTCAAAAATTTTTATTTGCTTTCCTTGCAATATACCACTTTTGCTTTGTTTGAAACAAGTAATTAAAAACATATATAACTATAAAATTAGATTAGAAAGGAGTAATCGTAATGGTTTCTAAAACTAATAGAAAATTAGAAAGAGAAAGAAGACATGCAAGAGTTCGTACAAAAATAAGTGGAACATCTGAATGCCCAAGATTATCAGTATTTAGAAGTAACACAAATTTGTATGCTCAAATAATTGATGATACTAAAGGAACTACATTAGTTCAAGCTTCTACTTTAGATAAAGAAGTTAAAACAAAACATTCAAATAAAGAAGCTGCTAAAGAAGTTGGAGCATTAATTGCAAAAAGAGCTTTAGAAAAGAAAATAGAAAATGTTGTTTACGACAGAGGTGGATACATATACCACGGTGTTGTAAAAGAATTAGCAGAATCTGCAAGAGAAGCAGGGCTAAAATTTTAGGAGTAAAACAAACTCTAATAATGTAAGGAGGGAAATTTAGTTCAATATGGAAGAAAAAACAGTTGAATATAAAGAAAAAGTTGTAGCTATTAACAGAGTTGCAAAAGTTGTTAAAGGTGGTAGAAATTTCAGATTTAGTGCTGTTGTAGTTGTTGGAGACGAAAACGGTCACGTAGGTATTGGAAATGGTAAAGCAGCTGAAGTTCCAGATGCTATTAAAAAAGCAATTGAGGAAGCTAAAAAGAATTTAGTGGAAGTTCCAATCGTAGGAACAACAATTCCTCATGAATATGTTGGAAAATTCGGAAGTGCTAGTGTTGTATTAAAACCAGCAGCTGAAGGTTCTGGAGTTATTGCAGGTGGTAGTGTAAGACCTGTACTTGAACTTGCTGGATATAAAGATATTAGAACAAAGGTTATTGGAACAAATAACCCAAGAAACGTAGTATATGCTACATTAGAAGGATTAAAGAGCATGAAAACAGCTGAACAAATTGCTCATAAAAGAGGAAAAGCTGTAGCTGATATATTATAAGAGAAAACCGGCGCGGGACACATCTCATCCTAAAAGGAATACCCTAGGGAGAAATGTGCCCACGTTAAAAAACAAAAAATAAGATTTAGGAGGTGTAATCGCAAAATGAATTTAGACGAATTAAAACCAGCACAAAAAACACAAACAAGAACTAGAGTTGGTCGTGGCGTTGGTTCAGGTCTTGGAAAAACTTCTGGAAGAGGACATAAAGGACAAAAAGCAAGAAGTGGTGGAGGAGTTAGAAGAGGCTTTGAAGGAGGTCAAACACCATTATATAGAAGATTACCAAAAAGAGGATTTACTAATATTTTTGCAAACAATTACACAGAAGTAACACTTACTATGCTTAACAAATCAAGCAAAGAAGATGTTACAGCTGAAAGCTTAATTGAAGATGGTATCATTCGTAAAGCAAATGACGGTATTGTCATTATTGCAACAGGTACTTTAGAGAAGAAAGTAAATGTCAAAGCCGTAAGATTTACTAAAGCTGCAAAAGAAAAAATTGAAGCTTTAGGAGGAAAGGCTGAGGTGATTTAATGTTTAAAACGATTATTAACGCATTGAAAACACCAGATGTAAGAAAGAGAATTTTATATACTCTATTATTAATCGTATTATTTAGACTAGGTTGCTTTATTACAATTCCTGGTGTAGATACATTTAAATTAAATGAAGCAATGTCAGGAGCTAATGGAATGGCAGGATTAATTAACTTAATCTCAGGTGGAGCTTTTTCAAGATTCTCTATCTTTGCAATGTCTATTACTCCATACATTACTGCCTCTATTGTTATTCAATTATTGGGTATGGTTATTCCTAGCCTAGAAAGATTAATGAAAGAAGGCGGAGAAGAAGGAAGAAATAAGATTAATAAGTATACTAAATTATTAACAGTAGTACTTGCTTTAATTGAAGGTATTGGTTTATATCTATCTTATAAATCTTCTGGAATTTTCGTAGGAGAAGGATTTTCAACAGGAGCATTAGTTGTTATTTCTTTAATGGCAGGAACAGCACTTCTAATGTGGCTTGGTGACCAAATTACAGAAAAGGGAATTGGAAATGGTATTTCTACAATTATCTTTGTAGGTATTATTTCAGGGCTTCCAAGTGCAGTGACAACTATTTGGAACTTAATTATGGGAACAGGAACATTCAGCACAACAGGATTATTAATGGCACTAGGTGTTATTATTGGAGCAATTATTTTAGTTGCAGGAGTAATCTTTGTACAACAAGCTGAAAGAAAAATTCCTGTACAATATGCTAAAAAAGTAGTTGGAAGAAGAATGGTAGGAGCACAAAATACACATATTCCATTGAAATTAGCAATGGCAGGTGTTATGCCAATTATCTTTGCTTCATCATTTATGACATTCCCAGCTATGATTATTCAAATGTTTGTACCAGATATTGCAAGCCAAACAGGTTTCTGGTCAGTCATTTATAAATTCTCAATTGCTACTTCATCAGCAGGAGTACCAGTTGGATATACAATTGCAAACGCTATTGTATACTTATTACTAATTGTTGGGTTTACATTCTTTTATACATATGCAACATTCAATCCAGCAGAGGTGGCTAATAATATTAAGAAAAATGGTGGATTTATTCCAGGTATTAGAGCTGGAAAGCCAACAGCAGACTATCTAGGTTCTGTAATCTCAAAACTATTATGGTTTGGAGGACTTTTCTTAGCAATTATTGCTATTTTACCAATGTTAACTAGATTTATTCCAAATGTAGACTTAACATTTGGTGGAACTTCTATCTTGATTGTAGTAGGTGTTGCATTAGAAATGGTACAACAATTAGAATCATTATTGGTTATGAGACACTACAAGGGATTTTTGGATTAATAATTATAAAAGACATTTTAGGACGGACAGATATGCTCCGTCCAAAATGCGTGAAGGGAGAAAATCTATGTATATTGTAATGTTAGGTGCCCCAGGTAGTGGAAAGGGATCAGCTGCTAAAATATTAGCTAAAAAAACTACTCTTCCACATATATCTACTGGAGATATGTTTCGTGAACAAATAAAAAAGGAGACAGAACTTGGAAATTTAGCGAATAGCTATATTTCAAAAGGAAAATTGGTTCCTGATGAAGTTACAATTAATATTGTAAAAGATAGATTAAGTTGGGAAGACGCTAAAAATGGTGTTATACTTGATGGATTTCCAAGAACCATAGAACAAGCAAAAGCATTAGATGAATTCTTAAAAGGACAGGGGAAAAGTGTTACTCTTGTACCAGAAATTATTATACCAGATCAAGTAATTATTGAAAGAATTTTGAATAGAGCAACATGTTCTAATAAAGAATGTGGTGCGATTTATAATATGAAATTTAAACCACCTAAGGTAGAGGGAGTTTGTGATATATGTGGAGCGCCACTATCTATTAGAAATGATGACAATGAGGAAACTATTAAAAGTCGTTTAGATGTATATCGCCAAAATTCGAAAGACCTTGTAGAATATTATAAAGAAAATGGTGTATGGACTTCAATTACACCAGATGATCCGACTGCAGGTAATGCATCAGATCAAGTAGTAGAAACAATTTTGAAGTTAACAGAAAAAGGAAGTAAGAAAATTGGTAACGATTAAATCACAAAAAGAAATTGAAAAAATGAGAGAAGCCTGTAAATTAACAGGCTTCGTGTATCAAGAAATTGAAAAATATATTAAACCAGGAATTACTACTATGGATTTAGACCATTTTGCAGAAAAGATTATTAGAGAACATGGTGGTATTCCTGCACAAAAAGGATATCCTAGTGGAGAAAAAGATGTACCTGCTTTCCCTGGGACTTTATGTGTTTCTATTAATGATGAGATTATTCATGGAATACCATCTAATAGAAGGGTGATTCATGATGGAGATGTTGTCAGCATTGATTTAGTTGTTTATAAAAATGGGTTTCATGGAGATGCTGCAAGAACTTTTATTGTTGGCAATAGTACACCACAGAAGAAAAAATTAGTGGATATTACGAGACAAGCTTTTTTTGAGGGAATTCAGTATGCAGTAAAAGGAAATCGCATTGGTGATATTTCTCATGCAATAGGTGAATTCGTTGAAAAAAATGGTTTTAATGTAGTAAGAGAATTTCAAGGACATGGAATAGGAGAAGAAATGCATGAAGATCCGGGTATTCCAAATTATGGAAAAGCAGGAAGAGGAATAAGACTAGAACCCGGCATGACTCTAGCAATAGAACCAATGGTAATGATAGGAAGACCAGACATTTGCGTGTTAGATGATGGGTGGACAATTGTGACAGAAGATGAATCTTTAGCAGCCCATTATGAAAATACAATTTTAATTACAGAAAAAGAGCCAGAGATATTGACATTATCATAAAAATGCGATATACTATACAAGATATTGTGCCTAGGTGCAATTAATTTGGTTAATAAAGAATAAATTGACTATGAAAAATGGAGGAAAATATGTCAAAAGAGGATGTTATAGAAGTAGAAGGAACAGTAGTGGAAGCACTACCTAATACTAACTTTAAAGTTGAATTAGAAAATGGACATCAAATCTTAGCTCATATTTCTGGAAAATTAAGAATGAATTACATCAAGATTCTTCCAGGTGATAAAGTAAAAGTTGAATTATCACCATATGATTTGACCAAAGGTCGTATCACATGGCGTGCAAAATAATAAAATCAGTGAAATAAGAGGTGAAAGAAAATGAAAGTAAGACCATCAGTAAAACCTATGTGTGAAAAATGCAAGGTAATTAAAAGAAAAGGTACTATTCGCGTTATTTGCGAAAACCCAAAACACAAACAAAGACAAGGATAGTTTCAAACTTATGAATATAGCACAAATCTTAAAGACGCGGCTGTGATATAGATTTGTGTTTATATATATGTCCAAAAAAATATTATTGATTGGTAATACCAATGCATTTCACCAATAATAGGACAAACAAAAAAAGTAACAAAATATTTGGAGGTGTAAATAAAAATGGCTCGTTTAGCAGGAGTTGATTTACCTAGAGAAAAAAGAGTAGAAATAGGACTAACCTATATTTATGGAATAGGACTAACAAGTTCACAAAAAATTCTTGAAAAAGCAAAAGTAGATCCTAACATTAGAGTAAAAGACTTAACAGATGATCAAGTACAAGATATCAGAAATGCAATGGAAGGTTATACAGTTGAAGGTGATTTACGTAGAGAAGTTGCTTTAAACATAAAAAGATTAACTGAAATTGGATGCTATAGAGGTACAAGACATAGAAGAGGTCTTCCTGTAAGAGGACAAAGAACAAAAACGAATGCTCGTACAAGAAAAGGACCAAGAAAATTAGTTAGCAAGAGCAAAAAATAAAATATAAGCCTGATAAAATAAGGAGGGAATAAATCAAAATGGCAACAAAAAGTGTAACGAAAAAACCAGTAACTAGAAGAAGAGATAGAAAAAACATTGAAAAAGGTATGGCTCATATTCATTCTAGTTTTAATAATACAATAGTTACAATTACAGATGTTCAAGGAAATGCGATTTCTTGGGCAAGTGCTGGTGAACTTGGATTTAAAGGTTCTAGAAAAAGCACACCATTTGCAGCTGGAGAAGCAGCAGAAACTGCAGCAAAAGCAGCAATGGAACACGGATTAAAATCAGTTGAAGTATTTGTAAAAGGGCCAGGTTCTGGTCGTGAAGCAGCAATTAGGTCATTACAATCAGCAGGATTGGAAATTAGTTCAATTAAGGATGTTACTCCAATTCCTCACAATGGTTGTAGACCACCAAAAAGAAGAAGAGTATAAGGATGGTGAAAAAATAAAATGGCAAGATATAAAGACGAACAATGTCGTATTTGTCGTAGAGAAGGACAAAAATTGTTCTTAAAAGGTTCAAGATGCTACACAGATAAATGCAGTATTTCTAGAAGAAATTATGCACCAGGTCAAAATGGCCAAAAGAAAAAGAAACTTTCTGAGTATGGTACTCAGTTAAGAGAAAAACAAAAAACAAAAGCTTTCTATGGTGTAGGTGAAAAACAATTCAGAAAATATTTTGATATGGCATCTGCAAATAGAGGTAAAACAGGTGAAGTATTACTTCAAATTCTAGAAACTAGATTAGATAATGTAGTATATCGTTTAGGATATGGTGCATCA
Organism: uncultured Clostridia bacterium; assembly: GCA_910589185.1. Taxonomy (GTDB): domain Bacteria; phylum Bacillota; class Clostridia; order TANB77; family CAG-508; genus CAG-273. The sequence goes on along the minus strand of CAJUSU010000010.1, from coordinate 44,399 downwards.
CGTGCACAAGCAAGAATGTTAGTAACACATGGTGCATTTGAAGTAAATGGTCATAAGGTAGATATCGCATCATATTTAGTAAAAGCAGGAGATGTAATTTCTGTAAGAGAAATTAGAAAAGATAATGGGGTTATTAAGTTAAACGTTGAAGAAAACGCAGCAAGACCAGTTCCAGAATGGCTAGAAAAAGATGTTAAAAACTTAAGTGGTAAAGTTGTGAAATTACCAGCAAGAGAAGATGTCGATTTACCAGTCGAAGAACATTTAATAGTAGAGCTTTACTCTAAATAATAATTTAATTGTAAAAATAGAAATGTTTTTCTATTATCTATTGGGAGGTAAAAAATGATAGAATTCGAAAAGCCAAATATTAAATGCTTAGAGATGGATAATGATAAAAATTATGCAAAATTTGTATGCGAACCATTAGAAAGAGGATATGGAATTACAATAGGTAACTCTTTAAGAAGAATTTTACTATCCTCACTTCCAGGATGTGCAATTACAAGTGTTAAGATTGATGGAGTATTACATGAATTCTCTACTATTCCAAATGTAGTAGAAGATGTTCCAGAAATTATTATCAATTTGAAAACTGTTAGTTTAAAAATGGATAAAAATGAGGAAAAAGTATTAAGGATTGATTTCAAAGGACCAGGTGAAGTAAAAGCTGGGGATATTATGACAGATGGTACAGTAGAAATATTAAATCCAGATTTACATATTGCAACTGTATCAGAAGGTGGTCATTTAGTAATGGAAATGACTGCTGATATGGGTAGAGGATATAACAATGCTGAAAAGAACAAAAAGCCAGATCAAGCAATTAGTGTGTTACCAATTGACTCTATCTATACACCTGTAAAGAAAGTAAATTATGCAGTAGAAAATACCAGAGTTGGACAAATGGTAGATTATGATAAATTAACTATCGAAGTTTGGACAAACGGATGCTTAAAGCCAGATGAAGCTTTGAGTTTAGCTGCAAAAGTTATGACAGGTCATTTAGAACTATTTATTGACTTATCAGAAGCAACAAAAAATACACAAGTTATGGTAGAAAAAGAAGAATCTAAGAAAGAGAAAGTTCTAGAAATGTCTATCGAAGACTTAGAATTATCTGTTAGATCATTCAATTGCTTAAAGAGAGCAGCAATTTCTACAGTAGAAGACTTAACGAATAAAACAGAAGCTGATATGATGAAGGTTAGAAATCTTGGAAAGAAATCTTTAGATGAAGTAACCAATAAGTTACATTCATTAGGATTAGACTTTGCCAAGGAAGAAGAGTAAGGAGGCGAACAAAGTGGCAACAAATAGAAAACTAGGTAAAACAACTGATATTAGATTAGCAATGCTTAGAACACTAACAACTGATTTAATATTACATGGTAAAATAGAAACTACTGAAGCTAGAGCCAAAGAAGTAAAAGCTATGGCTGATAGTATCATTGCATTAGCAGTAAAAGAGAAAGATAACTTTGAAGAAGTAGAAGTAAAAGTTTCTAAAGCGAAATTAGACGCTAAGGGAAACAAAGAAACAGAACTTGTAAAAAGTAAAAATGGAAAAGAATATTTAAAAGTAGTAAAAGAAACAACAACTGAAAAAAGGCAAAAAGATATGCCATCTAGATTAAATGCTAGAAGGAAAATGATGAAAACAGTTAATAAGGTAAAAGACGAAAAAGGAAACAACATTGACTTAACTGCAAAATTATTTAATGAAATTGCTCCTAAATATGAAGGTAGAGTTGGAGGATATACAAGAATTCTAAAAACTGGACCAAGAAGAGGAGATAATGCAGAAGTAGTTATTCTAGAATTAGTATAGAATTTGCTCTAGAAAGGATGAAACAAGTATGGAAATAGCAAAATATATTGTATTAGTTATTTATATCATTGTGTGTGTTGCTTTAATTATTTTAGCGACAATGCAAAATAGCGAAAAAGCAGGGGCTTCAGGAACAATTACAGGTTCTTCAACCAATAATTTCTATGAGCAAAATAAAGGAAGAACAAAACAAGGCAAGCTAAAAAGATGGACAATTAGTTTAGGAATTGCATTTGTTGTATTAGCACTTGTTTTAGGTATTCTATATCTAGTATAAAACAAAATCATGTATAAAGAAGCACATCAATACAAATTGTACTGATGTGCTTTTACTTCAATATTAGTTTTATAGGTAAGGTGAGATATATATGAAAATAATAGTTGTAGCAGCACTAATACAAAGAGAGAGCAAAATTTTAATTGCTAAAAGGTCAACAGGAGATGAAAATGTATTAGGAAAATGGGAATTTCCAGGTGGTAAAGTAGAGCAAGGAGAAAGTGAAAAGGATGCCATTGAAAGGGAGATTTGGGAGGAATTTGATATTAAAGTGGAAGCTCAAAGATATTTAGTCAATAATATATGTGAGTATCCTACTAAAATAGTAGATTTGAGATTGTATAGTTGTAATTATCTTTCAGGAGAGTTTCAATTACAAGCTCATTCAGAATATAAATGGGTTACTATTGAGGAAATCTCAAACTATGATTTTGCACCAGCAGATATTCCATTAGTAAAATATGTAAAGGAGAATATAAATGAGTACGTTAAGGGAAATAGATAATAGGATAAATGTAGGCGAAATATTTTCTCGTAAACAGTTGATGGAAATGTTTAAGATAAGTGGACAATCAGGAATTATGAAGACAAATGCTTTAAATTGTTTAGTGTTGATTACATCTGAGAATAATGGAGTATATGCAGATAGTGGCATTGAAAATGGTACTATTATGTATACAGGAGAAGGCTTAAGAGGGGATCAACAATTAAATAAAAATAATAAATCAATTTATGAATCTAAACAAACTGGGTTACCAATGTACTTGTTTTCAAAAGATAAAGCTAGAAATTATATTTTCGAGGGAAAGGTAGAATTATGTGGTGTACCATATCAAATAACAGAAAAAGACAAAGAGGGTAATGATAGGTTAGTATGGAAATTTCCTTTAAAGATAATATATTCCGAAGATGTTGATTTAAATGAGGATGATAGGTTACAACAAGTAGCAAATGAAGTTGCTAGAATAGAAGAAGAAATAGAGGAAAACATAGAGCAAGATACGATTGAATTAAAAGAGGGAACATTAAAGATAAGAAAATATAGAAGAACTGGAATTAGACAGAAAAGAACAAGCAAACCAGATTATATTGCTGAAGAAATAATAAAAAGTAAACAGGGTATAATAAATGAGACAACTATTTTTAAGCAGGAAAGAAAAAGGCTATTAGAAGAAGGGGCAAATGAGCAAGTTGAAAAGATGGACGAATTTTTTGAGAACAAAAAGGAAAATGAAGGATTTGATGTACTGTCTTTTGAAAAAGATGAGAATGGAGAATATAAGGAGAAATATATTGAAGTGAAATCAACAAAGGAAAATGAAGGAACTCCAATAGATATCACTTCAAATGAAATAGAGTTTGCAAAAGAACATGTAAAAGATTATTATTTATATAGAATTGTTAATAGTAATACAAATCAAAGATATTTAAAGATTGTAACAGGTGAGGAGTTATTCAGCAATTATAGCTTTATTCCAACTAGTTTTAAAATTTATTCAAAGTAAAGCAAAAGGAGAACTATGAAAAAAGACTTTATAGGAATTTTTAGAGGAAATGAAAAAGGTTTTGGATTTGTCAAAATAGAAGAACAAGAAGACGAAATTTACATTTCCAGAGGCAATACCAAAGATGCCATTGATGGTGATGAGGTATTAATAAAAATGATAGAAGTCAGTAGAGAGGACAAGCATCAAGAAGGAAAGGTATTAAAAGTGTTAAAGCACAATAAAGATACCTTTGTTGGTGTATTCCAAAAAAGTAGAAATTTTGGCTTTGTGGTTCCAGATGACAGAAAAGTAAATACTGATATTTTTATTTCTAGAAAGAATTGTGGAAAAGCGAAAAATAATCAAAAAGTAGTAGCACAAATTACGAAGTTTCCACAAGGCAATAAAAGTGCAGAAGGTAAGATTATAGAGATTTTAGGATATCAAGACCAAGCAGGTGTAGATATGCTTTCATTAGTAAAAGAATATGATTTACCTTATGAATTTCCTGAACCTGTAATAGAAGAAGCAATGGCGATTAAACAAGAAATAGCAAAAAAAGATATACCTTATCGTTTAGATTTAAGGGGAAAAGAGATTTTTACCATTGATGGAGAAGATGCGAAAGATTTAGATGATGCAGTGGCAGTAGAAAAATTGAAGAATGGAAACTACTTGTTGAATGTATCTATTGCAGATGTTAGTTACTATGTAAAAGAAAACTCTTTATTAGATAGAGAAGCAATTGTTAGAGGTACTAGTATCTATATGTTAGATAGAGTAATACCAATGCTTCCAAAGGAATTATCAAATGGCATTTGTAGCTTAAATCAAGGAGAGGATAGATTTGCCATTACGGTTCTTATGGAAATTGATAAAAATGGCAAAGTAGTATCATCAGATATCCAAAAAAGTATTATTAATGTAACGAGAAGAATGAGTTACAAAGAAGTACAAGCTATTTTGAATCAAAATGAGGGACCATATTTTTCACATTTCAAGAGAATGGAAGAATTAGCTAACATTTTAAAAGAAAGAAGAAAAATTGCAGGAAGCCTAGAGTTAGATATTCCTGAAAGTAAGATTATTTTAGACAAACATGGTGTAGCAGTAGATGTTAAAAAGTATGAAATGTATTTTACGAATGAGCTCATTGAACAGTTTATGCTAACTGCAAATGAAACAGTAGCAGAAAAGTTTTATTGGTTAGAAGCACCATTTATCTACCGTGTACACGAAGTACCAGATATGGAGAAAATAGAGGAGCTAAATAAGTTTTTATGGAATTTAGGGTATAAGATAAAAGGAAGTAAAGAAAATATTCATCCAAAAGCTTTTGCAGAAGTATTAGAAGAGATACAAGGAAAGCCAGAAGAAAGGGTAGTATCTAATTTGATTTTAAGAACCTTAAAAATTGCAAGATATGAAAATGAGAACAAGGGACACTTTGGAATTGCAAGCAAATATTATTGCCACTTTACTTCTCCAATTAGAAGATATCCTGATCTGTTTATTCATAGGATAATTTCAAAATACTTAGAAAATAATTATCAATTAACAGAAGAACAATTAGAAAAGTATCAGGAGCAATCAGCACGTTATGCAGAAAGTTCATCTGATAGAGAGAAAGTTGCTCAAAAGGTGGAAAGAGATGCCGAAGATATTAAAAAGGCAGAGTTCATGCAAGATAAAATCGGAGAAGAATATGATGGCATTATTTCTAGCATCACTTCTTTTGGCGTTTTTGTAGAATTAGAAAATACAGTAGAAGGTCTTATTCGATTTGATGATTTAGGTGATGAATATTTCATTTATGATGAGAATAAAAAGACATTACAAGGAGAAAAGAGCAAGAAGATGTATAAAATAGGGGATAGTATTCGTATTAGAGTTATTTTTGCAGACAAGTTAACGAGAAGGATAGACTTTGAAGTGGTTTGAATAAGTAGTATATTATTACTGCTTATTTTTATTTTACAAATAAGACAAAAAACAACATGACATATATTGACACATTGCAAAACAAAATGTTATACTTGTAACGACGATAGAAATACATTCATAGTGTATAAAAATAATAAAAAAAGGCAACACTAAAGAAAAGGGAGGAGATAAGAAAATGAAGAAAAAGAACTTAAAAAATCAACGGCATTACACTAGTCGCTCTAGTTGTAACCATAGTTGTACTTTTAATTTTAGCAGGAATAACGATTATGTATATAATGGGAGATAATAGTATATTTAAGAAAGCACAAGATGCCAAAGATAAAACAGATCGAGCAATCAAAGAAGAGCAAGAGTACTTTAATAATCTAGATAATACGTTTAATCAATATTTAGACGGAAATGGTACAAAAAATGATAAAGTAGATGTATCCACTGTCACAGATATAACAACCAAAAATACACCTGCCGAGGATAGCTTAGGAAATCCAATTACTATTCCAGAAGGATTTAAGGTTGTACCTGATGGAGAAGATGGAGTAGAATATACTTATACAGGAGATAAAAAGCCAACCGTACAAGATGGAATAGTGATTGAAGATAATGAAGGAAATCAGTTTGTATGGATACCAGTAGGAGAAATAAAAAATAAAGATAATACAACTACTAATATTCAACTTGCAAGATACACTTTTGATATTACGATAAATCCAGATACTTATGCAATGTCAGGCGGAACAGGAGCGATTAAGCAAACTATTACAGATGGAAGTGGACTAACTGATGAATGGGTAGAATTAAATGGTGGTGGATATGAATGTTTAGAAGAAGTTTCTAGCTCTACTACTTATGGAAATACAAAAGCAAAAAATATTGAGGATTTTAAAACAAAGGCGAAAACTAATGGAGGATATTACTTAGCAAGATATGAAGCAAGTAAAGGAGAAGGGGATAAAGTAAAATCCAAGTTAGCAGCAGTATGGAATAATATAACACAACCAGATGCTGCCACAAAAGCAAGAGAAATGTATGACAGTAACAGCTTTGAAAGTGATTTAGTAAATAGTTATGCATGGGATACTGCTATTGTATTTATTCAAACTTATTCAGGCGATAGTGATTATTCAAAACAAAACTCTAAAAATACAAGTTTAGCTAATACAGGAACAAATGGAGATAAAGTGTGCAACATCTATGATATAGCTTCTAACACAGCAGAGTGGACGACAGAGACCTCTACTTTCGCCGATAGCCCTTGTACCCGTAGGGGTGGCATTTACATCAGCCGCGACTTTTACACGGCTGTTCGCGACTTCTCTGTCACGTCCTATAGTAACGACGTTATTTCTTTCCGTGTTGCACTTTATATGAAGTAAAACTGATTATGAAAACTAGGAAAAAGATATTATTTTGAAGGCTGTAGATTAATAATTGAACAAGACCTTAGCGAATCAAAGATACGCTAAGGTGAAAAATTTAAGGAAGTCTAAAGGAGATTAATCCCCACTCAAATAAATTACAATTGGAAACACAAGTCCAATAAGGGAAAGTATGATTAATACTATCCCTGAGGACTTGTTTTTATTTACTTTAATTTCATAAAAAGCATAAGCAATACTTTCTAAACACATGGTAATGGCAAATAGGGCAGCAAGTAAAAAAGTAGCCATAAGATTAACTCCTTTCATTTAAGTTCCAGTTAGTAAAAATCCAGACTTAATGGTAACTTTCGCATCTGTTTCAAAAAAGGTATCTTGGTAATGATTTAACCAATCATATTCATCAAACTCATTTGAAGTTTTAAAATTGTGAATAGCATGTTTTCCAAAACCAGCAATATCAGAATGGAATTCTTTAGCTGTTTTATAGCAATAATTAGAAAGCAGTGTTTTCAGATAATGCTCAGCAGATTCTTCGATTTTCTTTAACCTTTGTTCTGAGGACTTAGGTGTGGTATCCTTTGACAAGCTATCAACTGAGGCTATTTTAGCATTGACTGTCAAATGAGATTTTGCAAAAGGATTGCCATTTACAATAGAAACTTGTATTTTAGCAGTATGATTAGAAGTTAAAAATAAATCAATTTTTTTACTTTCATCATCAGGGTCGGGAATAGAGATATTGCAACTTTTCAATTGATTGGTTAGTAGTAAATGTGCCAGAGTTTCTTCAGCAGATAAAGTACCCACTAACTTATCAGATTTAAAAACTGCAATGCCCATATTTTCAATCCCATTTTTAGCACTTTTCTTTTCGCCTTCTTGGCTATCAGAACCACTACCAGAAGTTTCTTCTGTGCCATTATCTACAACATTTCCTAAAATAGCACATGGCTCACAAGTAGTACAAACTATTTTGGTAAAGAAGTCTCCTAGTTCAGCATTTACAGTATAACCTGTATAATCACCAGAACGAGGCAAGATTTCATAGAATTTTGTTACGAGATTTTCTAAGCTAGGTGAAACACTTTCAATATATTTTTGAGCAGAACAAGTACTAATAATCACATGATTATCAGGTCTGATTTGTACTTTATTCATTAAACTAAAAATCTCTTTGGCAATTCCTCTTTTGGCAACTTCTTCTGAAATGACAATTACTTTGCAGTGTGATAGATTGATTTCCTTACTAACATAAGCATTCATAAAACTAATGGCAGAGTCAATAGAATTAGCTTCCACAGAGTCAATAACAGATGGGGAAGATTGACCAGATCCACCTTCACCGCTAGGAGCAGGCATGGTAAATTGGAAAGTAACTTTTAAATCTTCACTATCTCCAACATCAATTCCCAAAGCAACAGTATAAGCTAAATCATCTACACTTTGTACAATATGAGAGCCTGTAAAGGCAAGTGAAAAGATGATGACAATGATGATAATGATAAGATATTTATAAATATTTTTTAACAAACTTTTCAACCTCCTTTGTCCACAACAGCATTTTCATCTAGAATAACAAGACCTTTTTTCTTTTGCTGAATGCAATATTTAATATTGGCAAAGATTAAAATACCAAGTCCAACTCCAATTACTAAAATTAAAACAATATATTTGTAAACTTCATTCTCAAGTGTAGACAGTTGCTGAAAGTTTTGCGGTAATAAACCAAGTCCAAATGTAATAGAAGTAAACATTCCAATAATCCATTTGTTATATTGCAAGTTTGCAATTTTTTGAAAAATGCTAGTTGCAAAATACGAAGCAATACTTAAATAAGAAATCATGGAAATAATCCAAATAAACACAAAGATAGCATCTAATCTTTGAAAAAATCTTCCAAACTCGATAAAACGAGAGGCTAAGTAAAGGGGAAGTATTTCTTCACTAGACGCAACGATTGGGAATAGTAGTAGTACAGTAGTTACACTCAAAAGTAAAAAGAACGCTGAAGTGCCAACAGAGGCAAGTGCAATTTTTTTGTAGTCTTTGAAATCTTTTAAGTGAGCAGGGATAAAGTACAAGTAACTAATTCCTCCAAAGGCAAATAGATTACTTAAGCCACTAAAAAAGGTAGAGGAGATACCATTACCAACGAAAGGCAAGGCTCTTTCCACTGTGAAGTTTCCGATGTTAGTAATAAAAATAAAGAAAATACTAAACAAAACAGCAGGTAAAAAGAATAAGTTAGCACGGGCAATTGGCTTGAAGCCTAGCTTGTTCACAAGAACAATGGCAATTAAAAGCAGTAGCATAATGACTCTTACAGGGGTACGTGGGAAAAAGATGATTTTTAGGGTTTCTGAAAAGCTCCTTAAAACCACACTGACAGTAAAGAGTAAATAACATATAAATAAAAGTCCAATAATTCTTTTTAACCACTTACCACCAAGAAAATTGCTAATGTCAAAAATATCTAAACCGTGGGAAGTTTTTTAATAAATGACTAACTAAATACGCTATTACTAAGGCAACAAGAGAAATGAAAAGCACATTTAAAATAGCACCAGAAGAAGTAGAATGGATAATACTCTTTGGCAAATTTAATATAATATGATTTACCATAATGGTAATGATAAGAGCAATTGCTTCTATATTTCCTATTTTTTTGTCTGACATAAGTAAATCTTCCTTTCTATTTATATCTCCATTTCATACTAATTGGTTCTTGCCTGTCGTGGCGTTTGGTATCTAAGAAATCAGAGCGTTTTTCTCTTTGCCAAGTTGGGTTTAGGAAAAATGCATTTTTACCAGTACCTGTTACAGGGGAATATGGGGCAGTGTATGGTACTCCGAAAGACTTAATGCTACATAAAATACAAGTGTAAACAAAAAGACCTAGTCCAATACCAAAGAACCCTGCTATATATCCGTAGTAAGATAAAAATGAAACGCATTAATCTTAAGTGAAAACCGAAGGAAAAGTCAGGAATGGAGAAAGAGGCAATGGCAGTAATTGCAATGATGATAATAAGGATTGGGCTAACAATACTAGCACTTACAGCAGCCTGTCCAATGACTAAAGCACCAACAATTCCAATGGTAGCACTAAGGGGAGATGGAACACGTAGTCCTGCTTCTCGAATTAACTCGAAAGAGATTTCCATAACCAGTACTTCAAAGATAATGGGAAATGGTACATTTTCTCTGGAAGCCAGAATGGAAAAGAGCAGTTCTGTTGGGAGTAACTCCTGATGAAAGTCTGTTAAAGCAATATATAATCCTGGAAGTAACAAGGTAATACCAATTGCAAGTAAACGCAAGAATTTTAAGAAGTTTGCAAATTGGAACTTTAGGTTTGTATCTTCAGGTGAGGCAATAAAGTCAATTAAAGTAACTGGCATTACGAGCGCATAAGGATTACCGTTTACTAAAACAATTACTCTACCGCCATATAAGTATTTTGTTGCTTTGTCTGGACGCTCTGTTAATAAGACTTGTGGAGCACTGCTTTTTTGATTTTCTTCGATTAATTGTACTAACTCACCAGAAGAAAGAAGGGAGTCAATTTCTAAGTTGTTCATACGATATTTTACTTCTGCTACTAAGTCTGAATTAGCAATATTTTTCATATAGCAAACTGTACATTTGGTTTTACTTAGCTTACCAACAGAAAGATTTTCAATAATTAAGTTTTCGTTATTTACCGACCTACGGAGCAAAGAAGTGTTAGTTCTGATGTTTTCAACAAAGGCTTCTTGTGGCCCTTGAATAATAATTTCATTATTAGAGGTACTGACTTCTCTTTGCTTAAAACCCTTGACATCAATGTTGAAAGCAATTGGGAGAGTATCTACAAATAAAAGGCAATTTCCCATATTAACACCATCAAAAACGTCAGAAAAAGCAGATACTTTTTCTACATTATTTTGAGGAAGCAAACTATCCATAATATAATCTTCTAAATTAAAGATTTTGACTCTTTTGACAGTAATATTACTAGCCACACCTTCAGATACAACTTGATTTTCGTCACCATCAAAGATGTTGGCTCTATTGCGTAACATTAAGGCTTGAAGTACGTTGTCATTGATTAGTTGGGAATTAACCATACCATCAATAAAAAGAAGTAGGGCTTTGTATTGCCTATTTCTAGCGTGTAAAGTGAATTCGCGAAGAATGATATCACTATTGATTAAGGTGTTGTATTTGACTTTAATATATTCTAAAGTAACGTCTAAACTGGAAAAAATATTTTTCACTTCAGAGATTTTTGCGTTTTCTTGCATTTGCTTTGTGGTTAAAGAGGCAGGAGAAGCGGAATTGTTGTTTTCAGTTTCACTACTGTCAGATAAATGAAAATGATATTCTTGGGCTTTAGGACCTTCGAAGTATGTTTTCAAACTGTTAGTTAGCTTTTCTTGCCATTTTAGTTTTTGGTTTGCATTTTCTTCCATGTATGAGTTCCTTTCGTTTGATTTTCTATTTAGATAATGATGAACATTAATTTTTGTTAAATTTAGTGTTTTCCAAAAGTGGAAAAAGTATTCAAAAAAATAGAAGAATATCAAAAATATCAAAGTCGAGATTTGTCGAAAAATAGAACTTATAAATTAAACTTGATTTATTTTGAGAAGAGTATTGAATGTGAAATTTTAGTATGTTAAAATATATCTAAATTTGTAGAAAGGAGGGAAAGATTATGACAATGGAAGAAAAGATGGATTTAATCTTAGAAAAGTCAGAGAAAATTGATTTGATTCTGGAAAAGATGGTCAAGGTTGATATGATTGATGTACTTATTGAAAAAACAGACAAGCTAGAAAGAAGCTTAAATGTTGTACAAAACGATATCAAGGAATTAAGACAAGAACAAGATAACACAAACAAAACATTAAGTCTTGTACAAAAAGATATCAAAAAATTAAAAGATGATGTCAAAGAATTAAAACAAGACCATGAAAGCATGAATAGAACTTTAATTTTAATCGAAGATGATACTTCTAACAAAATACCTGCGCTTTTTGACGGCTATTCTTTTCAGCAAAAACATATTGAAGAGGATGAAAAAAGATTAGATGTATTAGAAAAAGAGGTTGATAACCACTCAATCAGAATTTCAGTCTTAGAGCAGGCAAATTAAGTCATATTGAATTTAGAATCAAAGATTTAATTCTTAAAATGAATAAGAAGATAATGGAGCTAAATTATGTAATTTTAAATTATCATTAAGATTATATAACTTAGCTCCATTTTAAAATAAATACAAAGCAAGAACATATTGAAATATGCTCTTACTCTAATAAGGTTATAAAATAATACAAATTAATCCGCCACTACCTTCATTGACAATACGTTCTAAAGTTTCTTGTAATTTTGCTTGTGCTTCTTCAGGCATTCTAGATAATTTATTCTGTAAGCCTTCATTAACTAATTCGTGCAAATTCTTTCCGAAAATATTAGATTCCCAAATTTTCTTAGGGTCTGACTCAAATTCAGAAAGAAGATAATTTACTAAATCTTCTGACTGTTTTTCACTTCCTACAATAGGAGAAACTTCGGTTTCAATATCAGCTCTTATCATATGAATACTAGGAGCTTTAGCTTTTAATTTAACACCAAATCTAGAACCTTGTTTCACCATTTCAGGCTCTTCTAATAGAAGTTCATCAATAGAAGGTGTTACAATACCATAACCTGTTGCTTTTACTTCTTCTAGAGCATAAGCAATTTTATCATATTGCTTCTTGGTTTGTGCAAATTCTGTAATCGTGCTAAATAGGGCACCCTCATCATTAATTTCTACACCCGAGATTTCAGTTAATACTTTGTAGAATAATTCATCCATTAATTGAATGGAAATATTAACACTACCTTCACCAAGACGAATTTCATCTAGAGTCGTTTTGGTAATGACTTGTGTATTTTGTAACTGAGAAATACCACCATCTACTTGTTTTAAGATATGAATATTAGTAAATGCAGTTTGAATTTCAGAATATAGTTCTTTCTTTAACCAGTGGTCATCACAAAGACCATCAACCCATCTTGGAAAATTCAAATTGATAGTTTCAATTGGAAATTCATATAGAATCTTACTAAAGATATAATCGATATCTTCTAAATCTAGATGAGCACAATCTGTTGGGATAACAGAAACTTGATACTTATCTTCTAACTTTTTAGCTAAAGCTTTGGTATAGTCAGAAAATGGATCATCACTATTTAAGACAATGACAAATGGTTTATTTAATTCTTGTAATTCCTTTACAACTCGTTCCTCAGCAGTAATGTAATCTTCACGAGGAATGTCAGTTACACTACCATCAGTAGTTACTAAAATGCCAATAGTAGAATGTTCTGCAATTACCTTGCGAGTACCCATTTCAGCAGCTTCTTCAAATGGAATTTCTTCTTCAAACCAAGGTGTTTTTACCATACGAGGCATGTCGTCTTCTAAATATCCAATGGCATTGTTTACTAAATAGCCAACACAATCTACTAATCTAGTTTTAAATTTTAAGTTTTCACCAATCGTAATTTCAACAGCTTCATTAGGAATAAACTTTGGCTCAGTTGTCATAATAGTTCTTCCGCCAGCACTTTGTGGTAGTTCGTCACGAGCCCTTTCCTTTTTGTATTCATTATCAATGTTTGGAATAACGAGTAAGTCCATAAAATTTTTGATAAAAGTGGATTTACCAGTACGAACAGGACCAACTACACCAACATAAATGTCGCCGTCAGTACGTAAAGCTATATCTTGATATAATTTTAAATTCTCTTCCATGAATTATTAACCCCCTCTAAGAAATGTTTGTACAAAAAATCTTTAATTAATGTATATTAGACAGACTAAAAAGTATGACAAAAATGAAAAAATAATTTTAATGAAAAAGAATATACAAATCAAAAAAAGTAGTATATAATGTAAAAAATTATAGTGAGGGAGGAAAGAAAAAATGGGAATAGCAGCATTAGTTTTAGGGATTATTGCCTTTGTGCTAGCAGTTACATTTGTGTTAGCACCACTTGGTGTAGTATTAGCAGTGATTGGATTAATTTTAGGAATCGTAGATACAGTAAAGAAAGGAAAAACTGGAGAGAAAAAAGCAATTAGTATGGCAGGAATGATTTTAAGTGCAGTTATGTTTATTGTGCTAATGGTGGAATCATTTTTTATATTTATTGGAGTGACAACATATGGAATTCTTAGCAATTATGATGTAAATGAAGTTAGAAGTGAAATAGAAACTTCAACAATGGAAACTTTCAATTCAAAATTTTCAGGATATGAAGGAAGTCAAACAGGTTCAAGAGTAAAAATAGTATTAAATAATATCAGTATTAATAATAGTTATAATGACCACGAGATAGATGTGTACTATAATGGATTAATGGAAGATGCTGATGAATTGAAAGAGAAGATAAGTGCAACACAAAAGTATACAATTACGTTTTATAAAGACATAGATGGATATATTAATAGAGCATATATTATGCCAAGTTATAGTAGTTCAATGGATAATACACAGTTATAATAAAAAAGGAGAAAATATAATGGCAACAATCATTAATGGAAAAGAATTAGCAGCAAAAGTGAGATTGGAACTAAAAGAAGAAGTAGTAGAATTAAAAAAGCAAGGAATTCAACCTAAACTAGCAGTGATTATGGTAGGAAATGATGGAGCATCAGCAGTATATGTGCGTAATAAAAGTAAAGCTTGTGACGAAATAGGAATTGCATTTGAAGAATTCTTACTAAAGGAAGATACAACAAGAGAAGAATTATTAAATCTAATTGAAGAATTAAACAATAGAGAGGATGTTCACGGCATTTTATTACAAAGTCCAATTCCAAAACATCTAGATATTAGAGAAGCTTTCAATGCCATTAGTTATAAAAAAGATGTTGACGGCTTTCATCCAATTAATGTGGGAAAATTAGCTATTGGAGAGAAATGCTTTGTTTCTTGTACACCAGCAGGTGTTATGAAAATGTTGGAAGAATATCAGATTGAAACACAGGGAAAAAATGCAGTAGTGATAGGAAGAAGCAATATTGTAGGAAGACCACTAGCACAATTGTTAATTAATAGTAATGCAACTGTTACAGTTTGTCACTCCAAAACACAAAATATAGCAGAAATAACAAAGAAGGCAGACATTTTAGTAGCAGCTATTCGGAAAACCAAAATTTGTGACAGAAGATATGGTGAAAGAAGGTGCTGTTGTTATTGATGTAGGTATTAATAGAAATGAAGAAGGCAAATTAGTAGGAGATGTAGACTTCGAAAATATAGAAAACAAGGTGTCTTACATCACGCCAGTACCAGGGGGGGTAGGACCTATGACAATTGCAATGTTAATGAACAATGTGGTTCTAGCAGCTAAAAAAGAAAAATAAGAAATTCGGGGGCTTGATTTTATAGGAGGAAAGCTTATGAAAGTTATTTATCAAGCCGAAAAAAATTATCCAGAAAAATTAAAACACATTTATGCACCGCCAGCAAAGTTATATTTGTTAGGTGATGAAACAATATTAAACAAGCCATCCATAGCTATCATTGGCTGTAGACAAGCAAGTGATTATGGCAAAAAGGTGGCTTTTCGTTTTGCCTATGAATTAGCAAAACAAGGAATTGTAGTAATCAGTGGGCTAGCCAGAGGAATAGATACTTATGGACACTTGGGAGCGGTAAAAGCTAATGGAAAAACGATTGCTGTTTTAGGAAGTGGATTTGCACATATTTATCCAGCAGAGAATAAGGGGGTATGCAGAGAGATTATTCAAAAAGGTGGAGCGATTGTAACAGAATATTCACCAGAGAGCAAACCAGAAAAAATGCACTTCCCAGCTAGAAATCGATTAATTAGTGGATTATCTAATGGAGTTCTAGTAGTAGAAGCAAAAGAAAAGAGTGGAACTCTTATAACAGTAGATTATGCACTAGACCAAGGAAAAGAAGTCTTTATCATTCCGGGTAATATTACAAACCCAAATTCTAATGGAACCAATAGTTTAATTCAACAAGGTGCTAAATTAGTTACAAAAGTAGAAGATATTTTGGCAGAATTACTTTAAAAATCAAAAAAAGTATGTTATAATAGGTAGCGAATGATAAATTCGGGGAAATAACGGAAGAAGGAAAGGAGATAAAAGGCAATGGCTGACGAAACAACCAAAAAAACATCAACAGCTAAAAGTAGTGAAAAGAAGATAGCAACAGGAAGCACAAAAAGAATAGTACAAAGTAGAAGCTCTTCTACAGCGGGAAAAAAGAATACTACTAAAAAAGAAAGCACAACCAAAGCTACTACAAAAGTAGAAAAAAGTGCTCCAAAAACAACAAGAAAAAAAGCTACTGTGGAAAATGAAGAAAAGAGTAAAAAAACTACTTCCGCTAAAAAAGAGAGTGCACCTAAAAATGAAAAAATAACAAAGAAGACCACTTCTTCTGCTAAAAGTGAAGCTACTAAAAAGAAACCTACGAAAAAAGTGGAAAAACAAGAAACTATAGAGTTAGAAGAAAAGAAAAACACAAAAAGTACAACAACTAAAAAAGGCAAACATTCTTTGGAACCTGAAGAAATATCTCAAGTAGAAAAAGCTTTAGAAGAGGCAATAGAAGCTGCAAAGCAGGAAATTATAAAAAAGGCTAGAGAAGAAAATAAAATAGAAATTCCTACAATTGAAGAATTATTGAGAAAAGCAGGAATTACAGAAACAGATAGTTTGACTAATAAAAAAGATACCCCTAAAAGAGAAGAACTTCTATCTTTGGAAGACGACGAGGAGTTAGAGACAGATGAGGATTTTGAAGAGATAGAAGAATTCGAGGATAAAGAGGAACTAGATGAAGACGACGATATAGACGAAGAAGAGGATATAGAGGAAGATTTAGAAGACGAATATTATGATGAAGACGAAGAGCTAGAAGATGAATATTATGATGAAGACGAAGAACTAGAGGATGAATATTACGACGAAGAGGATGACGAGGAACTAGAAGACGAAGAAGAATACTATGAAGATGATGAAGAATTGGAAGAAGAGGAATATGAAGAGCCAACAACACGTCTTGCCAAAAGAAGAGATAGAGACATTGCAGAGATAGTCAGAGAAGAAATGAAAAAGAGTAAAAAAGTAGCTGATGTAGAACTTGGAAAAATTCATTCAAGAGTTTTTCAAAATATCTGCTTAGCAATAGTAGTTATGCTATATTTGAACTTTGTTGTTTTAGGATTTGTTAATATTGAAAATTCAGTTTTTGCTACAGACTTGAAAGTATTTAGTATTGCTCTTTTAGTGATTGCAGTAGGGATTTTTGAATATGCTTATAAAAAAGACAGTGGAAGACATACACTTCATGGAATAGAAATGTTGCTGCTAGCCTTTACAACTATGGGATTAATTTATGTTAATCTAATGTGGCAGGAAAAATTCGTGTATGTTGTAGCTTTGATTACTTTTATTTTTGCTATCTATTACGTAGCAAAGTCTATTATTGTTTATAATAAAATGAAAAAACAATATTTTATTGATGAGATGAAAAAAGTAATAAAGAGAAGATAGGAAGGAAATACATATGAATAGTATGACAGGCTTTGGAAGGGCAAAATTAGAAAAAGAAGGAAGAGAATATTTAGTAGAAATTCGTTCAGTCAATCATAAATATACCGATATTACAGTAAAAGCACCTCGTAATCTTTTATATTTAGAAGATAAAATTAGAAAAGCTATTTTACAAAGAGTAGCAAGGGGAAAAATTGATGTTTTTATCAACTATGCAAATTATGGCATAGAAGGAAAGAGTGTTGTTATTAACAAAGAACTTGCCAAGGTATATATTCAAGAATTGACACAACTAGCGGAAGAAAATGATATTCCAAGTGGACTTAGAGCGAGTGAAGTTTCTAAACTTCCAGATGTTATGAACATACAATTAGAAGAAGATAGTACAGAAACAATTTGGCTAGAACTTTCAGAATGTTTGGAGAACAGTATAGATAATTTCGTTGAAATGAGAGCATTAGAAGGAAATAGAATTAAACAGGATTTATCAGTACGTTTACAGAAAATTGCAAAAAATGTCGATGAGATTTCCAATCTTTCTACTGGACTTCTAGAAGAATATGTAGTAAAATTACAAGAAAGAATAAAAGAAGTTTTAAAAACAGATGTAGTAGATGAAACAAGATTAGCACAAGAAACAGTTATTTATGCTGATAAATCTTCTATTGAAGAAGAAATAACAAGATTAAAAAGTCATATTGAGCAATTTGAAAAGTTGCTAGAGTCAGAAGAACCTTGTGGAAAGAAATTAGATTTCTTAGTGCAAGAAATGAATAGAGAGACTAATACAATAGGTTCTAAATCAGGAAAATTAGAAATAACCAATTTAGTGATAGACTTAAAAACACAAATTGAGGATATTAGAGAGCAAATACAAAATATTGAATAAATAGAGGGGAAGAGTAAAATTATGTTAGTAAAACCAACGGTATTAGAATTATTAAATAAAGTAGATAATCGTTTTGAGTTAGTAACAATGACTGCTAAAAGAGCAAGACAGATAGCTGCAGGAAGTACTCCATTAACAAAAAAGGAAGAGCCATCTCCAGTATCTCTTGCTGCTGATGAAATTAATGAAGGTAAAGTAGTAGCAGTAGAAGAATAATTAGAAATAAAGAGGAAGAGAAGTATGAAAAAGAAACATATTATATCTTTATGTGGAGAACTTGCAAGTGGAAAAGGAACTGTGTCTAGACTTTTAGCAGAAAAGTTGGAATTTGGTATTTATTGCAATGGAGATTATGCAAGAAGTTTAGCAAAAGAACTAGGAATGGATATTACAGCTTTTAACGTATATGTAAAAGAACATCCGGAAATTGATAGACAGATAGAGCAAAATGCTAGAGAATATGCAAAAGAGCATGAAAATTTTGTAATAGATGCTAGACTAGGGTGGTATGCTGTACCAGAATCTTTTAAAGTGTATTTAAAAGTGGATATTAATGAAGCTGCAAGAAGAGCTTTTTATGATGTGAAGCGCAAGTCATCAGAAAATTTACAATCCATAGAAGAGCAAAAGATAGACATGCAAAAGCGCTATCAATTAGAAAATGAGAGATACTATAACTTATATGGTGTAAGAAAAGAAGATGAATCTAATTATGATATTGTTATTGACACAACAAACATGACGGCAGAGCAAGTAACAGATATTATTATTCAAGAATATGAAAAATGGTTAAAAAGTTAAGAAGCAAGGGAAACCTTGCTTTTCTTGTGCGATTTTGATAAAATGTGGAAAGTTAGGAGTATCCTCATGATAGCAGAAGTTATTTTAAACAATAATAGTAAGCAATTGAATAGAGTATTTGACTATCAAATTCCAGAATGTATGGTTTCCAAAGTGAAAATTGGAAGCCGTGTTTTGGTGCCTTTTGCTAATCGCAGAGAACCAGAGGAAGGCTTTGTAGTAAATATTAAAGAAACATCTAGCTATCAAGTAAAAGATATTAAACAAGTAGATGAAATAGAATATATCAGCAACAAAGATATAGAGTTGGCAAAGTGGATGGCAAGAAGGTATTTTTGCAATATATCTGATTGCATTAAATTAATGTTGCCACCAGGAACTACTACTAAAGTGATAGAAAATCGAGTAAAAGAAAAAAGTGCTTCATTTGTCTATTTAAAGAGAGAGGAAGAAGACATAGAGAGGGCAATTGAAAGCAAACTGATAAAATCAGACAAGCAAATGAGAGCTCTACATTTTTTGCTAGAAAATGAAGGTGTGCTAGTAACTGACTTAGAATTATTTGCAGATGTAAGTAGAAGTGTGATTAACACATTAGAGAAAAATGGATATATAGAAATCATTGAGAAGCAAATAGAAAGAAATCCTTTTATTCATAAGACAATAGAAAAAGATCAAGATTTAGTATTAACACCAGAGCAAAAGGAAGTGTACCAGACAATTAGTGATAGTATGGAAGATTGTTTTTTTTCAGAATTTTTACTATTTGGAATAACTGGTTCACGGAAAGACAGAAGTGTATTTACAATTAATTGAAAAGGCATTAAAAGAAGGAAAATCTAGTATTATGCTAGTACCAGAGATTTCTTTGACACCACAAACAGTAGATAGATTTATTGCACGTTTTGGAGAAGAGAAAATAGCAGTTTTACATAGCAAATTATCAGTAGGAGAAAGATATGATCAGTGGAACAAAATTAGGCAAGGAAAAGCAAAAATAGTAATTGGAGCACGTTCAGCAATTTTTGCGCCAGTATCTAATTTAGGTATTATCATTATTGATGAAGAACATGATAGTTCTTATAAATCAGAAACAAATCCAAGATATCATGCAAAGGAAATTGCAAGATATATGGCGAAAGAAAATAATGTGCCATTAGTATTAGGCAGTGCCACACCAGATTTGGAGTCATATTATCATACGCAAACAGAAGAAATTAGTTTGTTAGAATTGACAAAAAGGGCAAACCAAGCAAGTCTTCCAGATATAGAAATAGTAGATTTAAGACAGGAATTACAAGTAGGCAACAAATCTATGATAAGTGGAAAATTACATCAAGCCATTAAACAGAATTTACAGAATAAAAAGCAGACTATCCTGTTTTTAAATCGTAGAGGATTTTCAACTTTTGTGATGTGCAGAGAATGCGGAAATGCAATTAAATGTAAAAATTGTAACATTACTATGACGTATCATGCAAATAGCAAAAAGCTAAGATGTCATTACTGCGGATATGAAATGCCTGTCGTTACCAAATGTCCAGAGTGCCAGAGCGAAAATATCCGCTATTTTGGGGCAGGTACTCAAAAATTAGAAGAGCAAATCCATTTACTTTTTCCAGAAGCCAAAACGATTAGAATGGATGTAGATACTGTTACCAAAAAGAATTCACACGAAACGATTTTGAATCAATTTAAAAATGAGAATATTGATATTTTAATTGGAACACAAATGGTGGTCAAAGGACATCACTTTCCAAATGTTACTTTAGTAGGTGTTATTGCAGCAGATAGTAGTTTAAATATAGATGATTTTAGAGCAAATGAAAGAACATTTCAGTTGTTAACCCAAGTTGCAGGAAGAGCAGGGAGAGAGCAAGAAAAAGGAAAGGTTATTATTCAAACATACAATCCAGACAACTTTAGTATAGAGTGTAGTAAAAAACAAGACTATCATTTGTTTTATGATACAGAGATAATGATGAGAAAACAATTGAAATATCCGCCTTTTTGCGATATAATAGTAATTGGAATCAGTAGTGAAAAAGAACTAGAGGGAAAAAATATTACACAAAATTTACATACATATCTAAAAAATAGAGTATTACAAGAAAATTTGGGAATTATATTATATAAAGGAATGCCATCACCAATTGATAAAATGAAAAATAAATATCGTTTTAGAATTATTATTAAATGCAAATTTGATGATAATATGATAGAGGTGATGCAAGATGTTTTAACACAGTACCAAAATATGAAAGAAAGTAAAAAGGAAGGTAATAGAGTAATCATAGATTTAAACCCAAATAGTTGGGCATAAAAAAATCGGGAGGCAAGATATATGGCAATTAGAATGATTAGGGAAAATGGAGATGAAATTTTAAGAAAAAAAGCAAGAGAAGTAGAAGTGGTTGACGATAAAATTAGACAGATATTAGAGGATATGGTAGAAACCATGCATAAGTTTAATGGAGTAGGTTTGGCAGGTCCACAAATTGGAATTTTAAAAAGGTTAGTAGTAATTGATCTTTATGATGATAATGGACCTATTAAATTAGTGAATCCAAAAATTGTTGCACAAAAAGGAGAACAAGAGGTAGAAGAGGGATGCTTGAGTTTTCCTAATCAATATGCGAAGTTGATTCGTCCAGCACAAGTAACAATGGAAGCTTTGAATGAAAATGGAGAGAAGATTACGATAGAAGCAGAAGGGTTATTAGCACAGGCGATTTCACATGAACTAGACCATTTAGAAGGAATTTTGTTTGTAGACAAGATGATACCAGGAACTATGGAATATACAGAGCCTGAGAAAGAGTAGCATTGTAGGGGAAAACATTGCTAAAAGCCCAAAAATATGGTATAATAGAGAAAGTCATGCAAAAAGCATGAGAAACTAAAAACAAAATTGGAGGATGCAGGTATGAGAACAGAACGGATGAGAAGCTACTGGAAAGAACACAAGGGACTTTGCTTATTGCTAATAGCAGCAATAGCTGTGCTTGGTATATGGATAGGATCTCGTATCCAATACAAATTTGCGGTTTATCAAGCATGGCATGGGCAAAACATTGTGCAATTGAAGGCAGCGCTCGAGGAAGATGCTTCATTTTCTGCAAAAACTGAGAATGAGGCGGAGAGAGAAGTCATGATGCAAGTTGTAGAAGCATATAACACAGAACATGGAAAAACAGAAGAAGATGAAAAGTACTGTGTATATGATATAGGCGATGGCGACTATTGGATTACTAGTCAACGGATCCATGGGAGAGAATTTGCAGTGATGGCAGGCGATTATTTTATGTGCCTGGGTGATATGACTTTGGGTATCCAAAAAAAAGAACAGCAATTTTTCTTCGAGTACATGAATTATGACCAGAAGATGATGTATGATTTGATTATGCTTGAAAGCGAAATGGCGAAGGAGGACTTAGACATTATAGAAGAAAAGCATACTTTTGGAGAGGTCACTTTTGTGATCGTAACTGTGAAACCGAAAAACAATTTTGTACCGGAGGGCGTCGTAATGACGCCCTTACGTCTTTTTATATGAAGAAATTACCTTTTCAGTTTCTTTTTTATATCTTGCAACTTATCAAAATATTTGCTAAAATACCAATAAATAATTAAGAAAAAAGGAGATTTAAAATTAATGCTTAACATTGTATTTATGGGAACGCCAGACTTTGCAGAGGAATCTTTAAAAAGTTTAATAGACGCACAATATAATATTTTGGCAGTTGTTACTAACCCAGATAAACCACAAGGCAGAGGAATGAAGCTAGTTGCTTCCCCAGTAAAGCAATATGCACTTTTAAAAGAAATTCCAGTTTACCAACCAGAAAAAGTAAGAAATAATACAGAGTTTATAGAAGAAATGAAAAGGCTAAATCCAGATGTGATTTGTGTAGTAGCCTATGGAAAAATTTTGCCACAAGAATTATTAGATATTCCAAAATTGGGTTGTATTAATGTACATGGATCTCTTTTACCAAAATATAGAGGAGCTGCGCCAATTCAATGGGCAGTTTTAAATGGAGAAAAAGCAACAGGAGTTACTACCATGTATATGGATGCAGGTATGGATACTGGTGATATGATTTTAAAAGAAGAAATTGCAATTGGAGAAGACGAAACAACAGGAGAACTTTGGGATAGATTAAGTCAAATAGGTGGAGAGATATTAATAAAGACTCTAAAATTAATAGAAGAGGGAAAAGCACCAAGAGAAAAGCAAGGGGAAGACTTTAGCATGGCGCCAATGCTAAAAAAAGAAATGGCACAAATAGATTGGGAAAATCAAACGGCTGAACAAATTCATAATTTAGTAAGAGGATTAAATCCAATTATGGGAAGTTATACTTTTTTAGGAGATAAGAAGTTGAAGTTTTGGAAGGTAAAAAATCTTACTAATTCAGAGTTTTTACAAATATATGAAGAAATGAAAGAGTATGAATATAAGTTAAAAGAAATTATACCAGGGACTGTTCTACTGGCAGACGCAAAACAAGGATTATATATTAAAGCAAAAGAGGGCATTATTCAGGTGTTAGAAATACAAGGGGAGAATGCAAAAAGAATGGAAGTATTTGACTTTTTGAGAGGAACTCAAATTTTAGCTGGAACAGTATTAGAAAGCATTTGTTAATTAGAAATCTTGTGATATTATATTTTTTGTTTATAATATTACAAGATTTTTTATGAAAAAACAGTTGTAAAAATTCAGCAGAATTGATATACTTATACCATATTAAAAATCTTTTTATAAGAAAAAGGAGGAGCTTTTATGGAAGAGGAAAATAAAGAAGTAGTTGCACAAGAAAATAATGGGGAAGTATCTTTAGAAAATAATACAAATATTAAAATTGCAGATGATGTAATTGCAGTAATTGCAGGAGTTGCAGTAGCAGAAGTACCAGGAGTAGCAGAAATGTCAGGAGGCTTTGCAGGAGGCATTTCAGAAGTACTTAGTGGTAAGAAAAATTTATCAAAAGGAATTAAAGTAGAGTCAGGAGAAAAAGAAACTAGAATAGATGTTAATATTATTGTAGAATATGGCATTAGAATTCCAGATGTGGCTTTTGAAATTCAAAACAAAGTAAAAGTTGCAGTAGAAAAAATGACTGGATTAAAAGTTGTAGAAGTAAATGTTCATATTCAAGGTGTTAGCACACAAAATATGGAAAACAATAATACAAATAATAACTAGAAGAAAAAAGGCACGAGGATTTTCTTGTGCCTCTGATTTCTATATTAGGAATAAATGGAGGAACCAATATGAAACTATTAGACAAAATAGGATTAGCATTATTTTCTACTTTAGTATTAATATTAGCAATTGTTACTTGTTTAATGATTTTTGGATGGCTTGATACAGATTTAGTACATAATTTTGTGGATGCAGGAGTTCATGGACAAGTTTCTTCTAGTGTTTTACTTGTTGTTTGCATGATATTAATATTATTAGCAATTAAATGCATCTTTTTTGATTCTCATTCAAAGCAAGAAATAGACTATAAAAATGGAATTTTATTAGAAAATTCAGATGGAAAACTTTTAATTACAAAAGATACGTTAGAGAATTTAGTAAATGGTGTAGCAAAAGGGTTTGAAGGTGCTGAGAATATTACTACTAGAGTAGAATTAGATAAAGAAAATCATGTAATAGTATTTGTAAATTTAAGTGTAAAAGAAAATGCAATTATTAAAGAATTGTCAACAAATTTACAAACAAAAATCAAAACAACTATTAAGAAAACATCAGATTTAGAAGTAAAAGAAGTAAATATAAAAGTAAAAGATATTGAACCAGTAAAAACAATAATTCAAGAATAAAGGAGGCCATAAAATGGATGGTTTTACAATATTTTGGAACAAATATGGAGGAGCCATTGTTGGTTTAATTGTTGGAATTTTTTTAGCTATTTTAATTGTGTTTACAAATTTTTATAAAATAATTCTTGCAATAGCACTTGTTGTTGTATGTATTTGGGCAGGAAGCTATGTGCAACGCAATAAAGAAGCAGTAAAAGAAAAAACCAAGAATTTTATTGATAAATTATAAACTAGTGCCATAGAGAAAAAGTAAAGGAGTTCATACATAAAAATGACGAGGTCAGAAGGAAGAAATTTAGCATTCGAATTGCTATATAGTTTAGAAATCCAAAAAGTGGAAAAAGAAGAACAAGAAGAGCAAATTCAATTGTTTTTGCAAGAAAATACAATTGAAGAAAAAAATGTAGTGGAATATATCAATCAGACAATTAATGGAATTACTCTTGAAAAAGCAGAAATTGAAAAAATGATTTCTCAAAATTTAAAAGAAAAATGGGATATCAATAGAATTTCTAAAGTAAATTTAGCATTACTAAAGCTTGGAATTTATGAAATGTTATATAGCAAATTACCATATAAAGTAGTAGTAAACGAAGTAGTAGAATTGGCAAAAAAGTATGGAGAAGACAGTTCGCCATCTTTTGTTAATGGAATTTTGGCTAATATTATAAAACAGAAAGGCTTATAAAAGAGGATATGATATATAATCCAATTAGTGTTACAGAATTAAATAAGTACATAAAAGGAAAGTTTGAAGAAGACGAATATTTTGCCAATGTATTAGTTGAGGGTGAAATTTCCAATTATAAGCATCACTATACAGGACATCTATATTTTACTTTAAAAGATGAAAATTCTTTAATTAAGTGTATTATGTTTAAAACTTATACGGGTCATTTAGAATTTGAACCAAAAGATGGAATGAAAGTAATGATTTTAGGTAGTGTTTCTGTTTTTGAAAGAGATGGTACTTATCAGTTATATGCAAAAGCAATGAAGCCTTTAGGCATGGTTGGAGATTTAAGAGCAGCATATGAGGAATTAAAGCAAAAGCTAGAAAAAGAAGGTCTTTTTGATGAAGAGCATAAAAAAAAGATACCGACTTATCCAAAAGTGATTGGAGTTTTAACTTCTAATACAGGTGCTGTTATTCGTGATATTATTAATGTTTCTACAAGAAGAAATCCTAATGTAGTAATTAGATTGTTTCCTGTACCTGTTCAAGGTGAAGGAGCTGCTGAAAAGATTGCTAAAGGTATTGAATTTATGAATGAACAAAAACTAGCAGATGTATTAATTCTTGCTAGAGGCGGCGGTTCATTAGAGGATTTATGGCCATTTAATGAAGAAGTTGTTGCTAGAGCAATTTATGAATCAGAATTGCCAATTATTTCGGCAGTAGGACATGAAACTGATTTTACCATTTCTGACTTTGTAGCAGATTTAAGAGCTCCAACGCCTTCAGCCGCAGCTGAACTTGCAGTTCCAGACATAGAAGAATTGAAATTAAAGATAAAAGGGTATGAAAATCGTTTGAAACAAGCACTGATTCAAAAAGTGCAATTAATGAGACTACAGTATGAAAAATGTATGCAAAGTAGAGTGTTTACTCAGCCATTGCAGAAAATTAATGAACAATATATGATGATAGATATGAAATTAAAAGTAATGGAACACAGCATTTTACAAAAATTGCAAATAGAAAAGAGTAATTTTCAAAAAATAGTTTTGCAATTAGATACATTAAGTCCTTTGAAAATTTTAGCAAGAGGTTATGGAATTATATATAAAGAAGAAAATAGAGTGAAAAATGTTACACAGTTAACTGTAAACGATAAAGTAACTATTCGTTTACAAGACGGAGAGGCAAAAGCAAAAATTATACAAGAATAGAAAACTAAAAGAAGAGAAAAGAAAGGAGAAATATCAATTCGCAAAAATTGGTATTGACCAGTAAGATGAGCAAATCAACCAAAAATATTTTGATACTAGTTTTAATAGGATTATTAGTAATAGGAATAGCAGTTGCAGTATATGGACACTTTAAAACAGAACCAATAGAAGCAAATGTTAGTAAAGAGAACATTTTAGACAATGCAAATAAAGGGCTAGAAAACTTTATAAATGATATTTTTGATGAAAATGATATAGCAGATAACGAACAGAGTACTGAGAACAAAGAGGAAAATAAAACTACTAGTACACAAAATCCTGGTACTCAAAATGATGTGAAGGATAATGATATAATAGAAAATCAAATAACTCCAGGAGAAAAGAAAGCATTAGAATTTGTAAAGACAGAGTGGAAAAAAGAATGGGGAAATTTAGAAGGTGTATCATTTAATAATGAAAGTATTCAAAGTGATGGAAAATATATTGTTTCTGTCAATGATAGCAAAACAACAAGAGTACTTCGTCGTTATGTAGTAGATACGATTACAGGAGTTGTAGAAGAAAAGTAAAGTAGGAGGAAGAACTATATGGGAAGTAAAGGCTTACCTTTTGAGGAAGCTATAAAGCAATTAGAGAATGTCGCAGCAGAACTAGAAAAAGGTGATTTAAACTTAGATGAGTCGGTTGCAAAATTTGAAGAGGGAATGAAACTATCTAAACAATGTAGTAAGCTATTAGAAGATGCAGAAAAAAGAATTACTATTCTATTAAAAGATGGAGATAGTGTTAAAGAAGAAAATTTTATACAAGAAGAGGAATAGAGACAAATGCAGGGGATTATGGAGTTTATTAGAGAATATAAATATATTATTGTGCCTTTTTTGGTATGGTTTGGAATTCAATTATTTAAATTTCTTTATGATATAGTAAAAGAAAAGAAATTTAACTTTAAAAGACTTATGCAAGCAGGAGGCATGCCAAGTTCACATTCAGCAGTAGTGGTAGTATTAACTACTATGATAGCAAAAGCAGAGGGGCTAACATCTCCTTTATTTGGTGTATCTCTCATTTTTTCTTTTATTGTTATGTATGATGCAGCAGGTGTAAGAAGAGCAGCAGGAAAACAAGCGAAGTTGTTAAATAAAATTGTAGAAACTCCTGGATTAAGTGGAGTAGAAGTTTCAGAAAGATTGGTGGAAGTTTTAGGACATACACCAGTACAAGTTATTGTAGGGGCACTTATTGGATTACTTGTAGGAATAATCATTTAATGTCAGGTTGGGGTAAAGGAGGAACCTTAAATGGAAGATGTAGAAATTGCAAGAAATACGAAGTTAGAAAGAATTTCTAAAATAGCACAAGATTTAGAAATTCAGGAAGAAGAACTAGAACAATATGGAAAATACAAAGCAAAGATTTCTCCAGAAGTATATAAGCGATTAGAGAATAAAGAAAATGGAAAGCTAATTTTAGTAACAGCAATTAATCCTACTCCTTTAGGAGAAGGGAAAACTACTATGGCAATTGGATTAGCTGACGGATTAAGGAAAATAGGAAAAAAGGCAGTTCTTGCGTTAAGAGAGCCTTCTTTAGGACCTGTATTTGGTATTAAAGGTGGAGCTACTGGTGGAGGTCATAGCCAAATAGCACCAATGGAAGATATTAATTTACATTTTACAGGGGATATTCATGCGATTACTTCAGCAAATAACTTACTTTCTGCTATGATAGATAATCATATCTATTTTGGAAATGAGTTAGGTTTTGATAGAGTAGTATGGAAAAGATGTGTAGATTTAAATGATAGACAATTAAGAAAAGTAGATACTGGTTTATCAGAAGAAAAGAACATTGTGCCAAGAATGGATGGTTTTGATATTTCTGTTGCTTCTGAAATTATGGCAATTTTTTGCTTAGCAACTGATATAGAAGATTTAAAAAGGAGAATTGGAAATATTATTGTTGGTTATACTAAGGATAATAAACCAATTACTGCCAGAGATTTAAAAGCAGAAGGAAGTATGACTGTTTTATTAAAAGATGCAATCAATCCAAATTTAGTACAAACTTTAGAAAAAACACCTGCAATTGTTCATGGTGGCCCATTTGCCAATATTGCTCATGGATGTAATAGTGTAATTGCTACAAAATTAGCTTTGAAATTAGGAGATTATGTTGTTACAGAGGCTGGGTTTGGAGCAGATTTAGGAGCAGAAAAATTTTTAGATATTAAATGTAGAAAAGCAAATTTAAAACCTGATGCAGTTGTGTGTGTGGCAACTATGAAAGCCTTAAAATATCATGGAGGAATGGCAAAAGAAGATTTAAACCAAGAAAGCATAGAGTACTTAGAAAAAGGCTTTGAAAATTTAGAAAGACATGTAGACAATTTGAAAAATCGTTATGGTTTAAATGTAGTGGTAGCAATCAATAAATATACACAAGATACCAATGCAGAGGTGGAATTTTTACAAAATAAATTACATGAAAAAGACATCGAACTAAGTTTAGTAGAAAGTTGGGAAAAAGGCGGAGATGGTGCTATTGATTTAGCAGAGCAAATTGTGAGTTTAGTAGAAAAACGAGAAGATTTCAAATTTGCTTATGAACTACAAGAGAGTATAGAAAATAAAATAAAGGCTGTGGCACAAAAAGTATACGGAGCACAAGATGTGGAATATACAGAAGAAGCAAAAAAACATATTGAAGGGATTGAAAAATTAGGATATGGTAATTTGCCAGTATGCATTGCAAAAACACAGTATTCTTTCTCAGACGACCCTAAAAATTTAGAATGTAAAGAACCATTTAACATTCATGTACAAGATGTAGTATTAAGAGCAGGTGCAGAATTTGTAGTAGTATTAACGGGAAAGATTATGACAATGCCAGGTCTTCCAAAAGTTCCAGCTGCTGAGAAAATTGATTTAGATGAAAAAAATAATATTATAGGTATTTTTTAAATTTGAATAAATACACCAATTCTGGTTAAAATACACATAACAGATTTTAACAGAAAGTGGTGTATTTTTTATGTTCAAAAAAATAACGAAAAATAAGAGCAGAATGTGGGCAATGGCAATTATAACGCTAGCTTTTAGCATATTCTTTTCTTATCATATTTTTGTCAGAAATAGCCAAACAGAGGCACTATCTAAATATGGTTCTCGAGGAGACGAAGTAAGACAAATTCAAACTAAATTAAAAAGATGGGGATATTACAGTGGAAATATTGATGGCATTTATGGAAGCCAAACACAAGCAGCTGTTAGGTGGTTTCAGTCTAAAAATGGATTGACAGTAGATGGTATTGCAGGAAAAAATACTTTGAAGGCAATGGGAATTATGAATTCAAGTAATAGTTCTAGTTCAGGAGCGACTACTTCAAATGACTTAAATTTATTAGCAAGACTTGTGTATGGAGAAGCTAGAGGAGAGCCATATTCTGGACAAGTTGCAGTAGCGGCAGTTGTATTAAATCGTGTAAGAAGTAGTTCTTTTCCAAATACTGTATCAGGTGTTATTTATCAAAGAGGAGCTTTTGATGTGGTATCAGATGGACAGATTAATTTAACACCAAATGATACAGCTAGAAAAGCTGCTCAAGATGCATTGAATGGTTGGGATCCATCTTATGGTGCAATTTACTATTTCAATCCAAGTACTGCGACAAATAAATGGATTTGGTCTAGGCCAATGACAGTAACAATTGGTAGACATAGATTTTGCAAATGAATAAAAGAGAAACAAAAATGAGAAACTTAACATAAAAATTCCTTATGATAAAATAAAAATATCATAGGGAGTTTTTATATAAGAAAAGTAAAAATAAAATACCATTCCAAAAAAATCTAAAATCTACTGAAAAATCAATTGACAAATTTTCTATCTTAATAGATAATAATAGAAGAAAAATTGTCTAAAATGGAGGCACTATGATTTTATATCCCAAACTATATTTAAATAGTGTAACAGAAATAAGCATAGAAACACTAAAAGAACATCATTTAAAAGGGCTCATTTTAGATGTAGATAATACACTTATTGATATTAATAGAAATATGCCAGAAGGTATACCAGAGTGGATAGAAAACTTAAAAAAACAAGGAATTTCTTTATGTATTGTATCTAATACCAATCATAAAGATAAAGTAGAAGAAGTAGCAAAAAAGCTAGAAATTCCATATATCTATTTTGCTAAAAAGCCATTAAAAGGTGGATTTAAAAGAGCAAAAGCAATTTTAAATTTAGAAAATGAACAAATAGGAGTAGTAGGAGATCAAATTATGACAGACATTATAGGGGCTAATAGAAGTAATATGTTTCCTATTTTAGTAAAACCAATTGATGAAAAAGATATCTGGATTACAAAAGTAAAAAGACCAATCGAAAATAAAATAATTGAGAGATACAAAAGGAGCAAAAATGTACATAAATGATATTCATATTTTAATTTATGTTGCTGTACGGAGTAGCAGGATTACTAATCGGTCAATTGGTAGACTGGTGCAACAAGCGTTTACCAGAATACAAAAAAATAGTATGTAAAGAGTTTTTTACAGAATATATGAGGCATTTTAAGCCAAACTATTTATTAATGGTAATTACAGCTGTAATGTACCTAGGTTTATTATATACTTTTAACATAAGTATAGATTTCTTTAAATATGCAGCTTTAGTACCAATATTATTATCTGCGTTTTGTATAGATTATAAATTGCAAATTATTCCAAATCGTTTGAATTTGACTATTTTAGAAATTGGATTATTATTTACATTCCTAAATGTTATTATAAATGTGAGTTCAGGAATAAATACCATTATTGAAAGTGTAATTGGTGCATTAGTTGGTGGAGGAATTTTCTTACTCATTACTGTTATTGGTGGTTGGATTGCTGGAAAAGAAGCCATGGGCTTTGGTGATGTGAAATTAATGGGAGCCTTAGGACTAGTTTTAGGCTGGAAAGCAATTCTCATGGTTTCTGTACTATCTTTTCTAATAGCAGCTATTATCAGCTTACCAATTTTGATTATTAAACGAAAAAATGATTATATACCTTTTGGACCATTTATTGTAATAGCAACTTTCATAGTTATTTTTACACCTTATGATTTGTTATTAACGATTTTATTAAAGATATTTACTTTGGGAATGTACCAAGGTTAAATTTTAGGTGGTGATTTTTATGAACCCAAAAATTAAGTGGTTAAGAGAAAAAATGCGTGGATTAGACATGCAAGGAATGATTGTTTCCAACCCTATCAATGTTAGGTATTTAACAGGAATTAATGCCGAAGGGGTGTTATTAATTACGCGTAAAGAAAATCACTACATTACAGATAGCAGATATATAGAAGATGTGCATAGCACAGTTACGATAGATGATGAAATTATCGTTTCTAATTTTACAGATATTAGCCCTTATGACTATGAAAATTTTTTTTCATTTTGCGAAAATGTTGGGTTTGAAGAAAATTATATTACTTATGCACAGTATAAAAACTATATGCAAAAATATAAAGTCAATAATTTTGAAGAAACAGAGAACATGATAGAAAAGCAAAGAATGGTAAAAGATGAAGAAGAGATTGCAAAAATTCAAAAAGCTTGTGAATTAACAGATGCGTGTTTTGAACATTTACAGAAATTTATCAAAATAGGTATGACGGAAAAAGAAGTTGCTTATGAAATAGAAAATTATTTTTTGAGAAATGGAGCTGATGGACTTTCCTTTGAAACAATTGTAGCATCTGGCAAGAACTCATCTAAACCACATGCTATTACAACGGAGAAAACAATAGAAAAAGGTGATCCAATTACCATTGATTTTGGATGTAAATATCAAGGATATTGTTCTGATATGACAAGAACCATATTTGCAGGATATGTACCAGATAGAATGAAACCGATTTATGATTTGGTGCTAAAAGACCAATTGCAAACTTTAGAAGATATGAAAGAGGGAGCGATTATCCGAAATTTATCCCGTAATGTAGAAAATGATTTTAAATTATATGGGCATAATTTGATACATAGTTTAGGTCATGGAGTAGGACTAGATATTCATGAAATTCCATACATTAGTGGAAAAAATGATAATATTTTAAAAGAAAATATGGTAGTGACAGATGAACCAGGTATTTATTTACCAGGGGAATTTGGAATCAGAATAGAAGATACAGTATTAATTACAAAAACTGGTTGTATAAATTTAACAAAATCGGATAAGAATTATATTATAGTAGATAATTAACAAATAAGAATGTTGATTTTTAGGTAGAAATAGTGTATAATAGTAAAGATTTTAAGAATAATAACAAATTTGAAAGGGGAAAATATTATGGCAGAAGTATATATGGCAGGAGATTTTAGAAACGGAACAACATTTGAAATGGAAGGAAATGTATTCAAAGTAGTAGAATTCCAACACGTAAAACCGGGAAAAGGTTCAGCTTTTGTAAGAACAAAAATTAGAAATGTAATTACAGGAGCAGTTTTAGAAAAAACTTTTAACCCATCTGATAAATATCCAGCAGCAGAAATTGAAAAGAAAGAAATGCAATATTTATATGAAGATGGTGGAATTTATTACTTTATGGATAATGAAACATATGAACAATTACCATTAAATAAAGACCAACTTGGTGATAGCTTAAAATTCTTAAAAGAGAATATGAATGTAAAAATTCTTTCATACAAAGGAAATGTATTCTCAGTAGAACCACCAATGTTTGTTGAATTGGAAGTTACATATACAGAACCAGGATTTGCTGGCAACACAACAACTACTTCAGGAAAACCTGCTACACTAGAAAATGGCTATGAGATTTCAGTTCCAATGTTTGTAAATATTGGAGATGTGATTCGTATTGATACTAGAACTGGGGAGTATATGGAAAGAGTTTAATTTGGAAGGGAAGATGACAAGATGTCAGAATTGAGCAATCGCTATCAACAAATTATGAAAGATTTACAAGCTAATATCAAAGATGAAAAAGATAAAGAGTTTGTAATTGAAAAATTCCAAGAACTTTCAATGATGTTTATGGATGTTATTGATCGTTTAACGTACTTAACAGATTTAAGAATTAAAGAAGTAGAAGAACAGCAAAAACAAATTGATGATAGAATGTCTAAAATTCAAAAAGCAGTAGATGGTATTGAAAGTGATATTTATGAAGATGAAGAGTCTTACGAATTTGATATCATGTGTCCATACTGTAATCATGAGTTTACAACCAATATTAGCAGTGATGTTAATACAGAGGTTGAGTGCCCAGAATGTCATAATATGATAGAATTAGACTGGAATGGTGATGAAGAAGAATGTACTCATAATTGTTCTGGTTGTGGACATGACTGTAGTGCAGAATTGGCAGAAGAGTTAGGAATAGAGCCAGAGACACCAATAATAGAAAAAGAAGAACCAGATGAAGAAAATAACAATGAAGAAGATATGTAACAATATCTTCTTTTTCTATTCTTCAAATAGATTCATAGGGTTGATATATTTTTCATCAATACGCACGCCTAGATGTAAATGTGGACCAGTGGTGGCACCATTTGTGGGATTACCATTTTCGTCATAGTATTGATTGCCGAGGTACCCCATATACATTTTTAGGTCCAACACAGCCAATTACATCTCCTTTTTTTACAATATCACCTTTTCGGACGATATAGATAGGAGAAACGTGACAATAAGTAATTTTCATATTGTTGACTGAAAGGGTAATGGTGTAGCCGCCACCTCCTAGAAATCCTGTGAAGGTAATTTTACCATCACAAATAGCAATAAATTTAGTTCCTTCAGGTGCGCCAATATCCACACCTGCATGGTAAGAAGTAGCACCAGCGGTTGGAAGACCACGATAACCAAAAGGTGAAGTGATATAGGTATAACCGAGGAGTAGGCCATACGTATTCTTGAGATAGGTCAAGAGAATAATAAGGTTCATCAAGAGAGGAACCGCCAAGAATGCTAGGACCAAAGAAGCAAGAAGTAAAGAAAATAAGAAAGATAAGGATAAAAAAGAAATAATAAAAGGGCCTGAAAAAACTATTAGACATATAACAATACCTCCGTTTTTTAGCCCCCGATAATAATTTAGTTTTCCTTTTTAAAGGCGAAAAATTTACTGATAAAGAAATTTAAGATAATGACAATAATAGTAATTAAAACTTTGTTAATTAGATAGGCCATGTTATCACTAAACATTCCATAGAAGGAGTGAATAACATCATTTAATAGAAAAACTCCTACAATTTCTATTATCATGGTAAATGCTCTACCTAAAATAAACTTACCAAATTCAATCCATTTGTCTTTAACGGTATGTGCTTCAGAATGAAATACCCATTTACGATTGGTAAAATAAGCAAATAGGATAGAACAGATAATTCCAATGGTACTTGCAATATTTCCTTCTATATGGCAAAATGCTTTCAATAAATAAGAAATAATGATATTAACAAGAGTAGTTAATACCCCAAAAATAAGATAAGAGAAGACTTCTTTATTACATACTTTTTTGATAAGTGTTTTTAATTTTTCCATATTTTTCTCCACATAAAATTTAATATAAAAAAATCACTAGTTTAAGACTAGTGATAATGGCAGGGGTAGAAGGATTCGAACCCTCACAGGCGGTTTTGGAGACCGATGTGCTACCATTAACACTATACCCCTAAATGTTTAAGTAAAACTACATATATTATATTAGCATAGTTTTATAAAATGTGCAATGCTTTTTTCATAAATTTTACTTGTTATTTTTTTATAAATAAGCTATAATTAAATATACAGTCTATATATGGGGATGTATTTTGGCTTCGACAGTATCCCAGAAGTATCAGTAGCGAGTAGTGGATTCTCACTTGGCCACTTAAATCATGTGAGAAATTAAATTAAACGCTGATAATAGAGAATTAGCATACGCTGCTTAGTTGCGGCGACGTCTTACTTTAAGTGCCCACGCTTTTAGATAAGGCGACGATTAGTGGGAAACGAACCTGTTTTTAGTTATGGAAACAGTGGGTAACTTTAAATAGCTACTTTCTATATAAGCTTGTTTGTTAGGTTAGATAGAAGGGAATTTTGAAAACAAACTGCACTCGGAGAAGCTGATATGGAAAGAATATTGGACAGGGGTTCGACTCCCCTCATCTCCACCAATTATAGTAATTTATGAATTAGACGCAAATGAAAAATTCGAGATTAATATATTTCTCGAATTTTTTTTGCGTTCTCAAGTGTTATTCTATTATTGATAACAGCACAATTAATTAGATAATATAAATTATCTTTGCAAACACTATCCTCGTGCTCTATTATTTCATCTAATATATAATTAGGAATAGCAAAGTCAAAGTGAGATTGTATCTTACTTGCTTTTTGATTCCATATTTTAACTTCCTCAGGCATTTCTATATGAATAGGTGAATTTGTATTAAACAATAAAGTATTTTCAAATTCCTCTAAACGAGAAGAAAATGTTTTCTGAAATTTTTTTATCATATGTATGTATCCTTTTATAAAATATAATATATTATATTTTATAGTAAGAATAATATAATGTCAATATAAATGTTTCAAAACAAATAAATATGTTCAATTTCATTTACATTTTAAAAATACGGCTAAGTGTTGTAGAACATTACAACCAGTTTCTATTTGTTCTATAGAAAATTCTGACAAAGTTTTTTGTGTATTACTAATTAAATAATTATCTTTGCCAAATAGAATATAATCAGCTGATAAATTAGTTAAATCACAAAGGACTTTTAGTTTTTCTATGGATAAATAACTTTTGCCGTGTTCAACAACTCCTAAATATTGACCAGAAATTCCAAGTAATTTAGCAAACTTTTCTTTTGTCATTCCCATATCTTCTCTAATTTGTCTAATTCTTTTTCCTATTTCTTCTTTCATAAGTAAATTCACTCCTTGTAAATATTTATATATAAGTTATTTTAAATGATTATATAAATGTAAAAATGAATATAAATAATATTAAGATGTGGAAAAATATTACAAATTATGATATTATATGACCAAAAAAATAGCGGAGGAAGGAAAATGTCGAAAGCACCAATAAAAGTATTATTAGTAGAAGATGATATGGAAGAATGCAATAAATACAAAGCTATTTGTGATAAAAGAGGCGATATCAAGTTAGTAGCGGTTACAAATTCAGCAGCGAAAGCAGTTGAATATTTAAAATATTATAAACCAGATGCTGTAATTCTAGA
The DNA here is from genome assembly GCA_910589185.1 of uncultured Clostridia bacterium. Taxonomy (GTDB): domain Bacteria; phylum Bacillota; class Clostridia; order TANB77; family CAG-508; genus CAG-273. The sequence goes on along the minus strand of CAJUSU010000010.1, from coordinate 7,232 downwards.
TTTAGAATTAAATAATGGCGAAGGTAGTGGTTTTGAATTTATTGAAAATATGGCAAAACAAAGTGTAGCCAAAAGACCTAATATTGTTGTGACTACTAATGTATGTTCTGACTCTGTATATGATTTTTGCCACAAGAATAAAATAGATTTCATTTTTTATAAGAAACAATTAAATTATTCGCAAGAAAAGATTTTAAATACGTTACTCTTATTAAGTGGCTATGAGAATGAGAAAACAGTGGAATATGGAGTAGATGAAAGAGTAGAAGAAGACAAAATTATGGATAAAATTAATAAAGAACTAGAATTAATTGGAATTAGTTCACATTTGCAAGGAAAGAAATATTTATGTGATGCTATTTATTTTGTCATTAAGAATGATAAAGAAGACAGCAAAATATCAATTATTCAACATCTAGTAGGAAAATATAAAAAATCGAATAGCACAATTAGTAGAGCTATGCAAAATGCAATATTGCATGCATGGAGAATATCGTCATTAGAAGATTTAACAACTTATTATACTGCAAGGATTAATTATGAAACTGGTGTACCAACTCCTACAGAATTAATTTATTATTATGCAGATAAAATAAAAAAGGAGTTATAAACTTAATTACTCCTAGCGTTATATTTTAGAAAAAGTAAGAAAAGTGTCACTTAATGTCATAAGAAATAATGAAATACAACAGAAAAGCACCTCTGAATATCATGTATACAATCATGTATACATGATATTTTTTTATTGTAAATATAAGCACACAGGGGAGGTGATAGTATGAGTTTCTGGGAATGGTTACTATATTGGATTAACGGAAAAGGATAAGTTTTTATGCAATAATCAAAACAATACATTCAAAACAAAATGTTATATTGATTATTGCATTTTTTTTATATATAATTATATTAAAAGTATTGGAAGGAAAATTTTTATGTATGAAACAAAAAATATAATTATATATTCTATGAAGCTATTTATTATGAATTTATTTACATATTGTTGTTTCAGTAAGATATCTAATGTGAAGAAGAATAATGTTAAAGATACAATAATATTGTTAATATTAAATATTTTAATAACTTTAGTAAGTACATATATAAATTTTAAGGGGGATTTCTTTTTATCTATATTAGTTCTAATAATGTTATATAGCAGTATATTAAGTACGATGTTAAAGCTAAGATTAGGTTATTCATTAATCGTAGTCGTAATTTCTTATGCTATATGTTTAGTATCTTTTATATTAAGTATAATTTTGAGTTTCATTCCTTACAAAATAAGCTATAATTTATTTGAAATAGAAAATAGATATATGAACTTACTGATTGTATTATTAATACAATTGATTATCTTATATGCTTTTGGAAAAATAAAAAGATTTAAAAATGGGATTGAATTTTTACATAATAGACTTAATGATGATTTTATAGAAATGATAGTTGCAAACATTAGTACAGTCGTAATTATCATATATTGTTTAATAGGAAGTTATATAGGAGCTTACTATGAAGGAACAGTAAGCAATATATTTGTTGCTTTCCTAATTATCTTAATTACAATGATCGTAACTATTCAAAAGACTCTCACCATGTACTATAAACAAAAACTACTAAAAGAAACAATGAAAGATTACGAAAGAGAAATAGTAGAAAAGGACCAAGAAATAGAAAGATTGAAAAGTGAGAAATTTAATATCAGCAAAATTACACATGAATTTTATAACAGACAAAAAGCCTTGGAGATGTCTGTAAAAGATAATCTAAGCAATATGGAAACAGCAGAAGAGTTAGGTGCACTAGATAGAATAGAAGATCTAACTAAAGAATACTCACAAAAACTAGAAGCAATGAAAAGTCTACCAACATTGCCTTTCACAGAAATTCCTGAAATAGATGATATGTTCAAATATATGCAAACAGAATGTGACAAAAATAAGATTGAATTTAAGTTAAAGATAGTGGGAGATATGTTTTATTTAGTAAATCATATTATTCCGAAAAATAAACTTGCAACAATGATAGGTGACCACATTAGAGATGCTATTATTGCTATTAATTCTAGTAAAACAACTGATAGAGAAATATTTGTGATATTGGGAATCAAAGATAAAAAATATGAGTTGTGCATTTATGACACAGGAATAGAATTTGAAATAGACACTTTACTGAAACTTGGACTAGAGCAAGTTACTACTCACAAAGATACTGGTGGTAGTGGAATAGGATTTTTAACTACATTTGAAACATTGAATGAAACAAAGGCCAGTTTAATTATCAAAGAATTATCTGGTTCAGAAGGAAATCATTATACAAAAGCTGTTATTATTAGATTTGACAATAAACACCAATATAAGATATATTCTTATAGAGCAAAAGAAATTAAAGAAAAGAATCAAGATAGAAAAATAATAATAGAAGATGTAGAAGGAGAAGAGTAGTATGAATATAGAAGCCATTAAGGCATATGTAAAAGATAAACATGGAGTGCAGAAAAGAAAACAAGGAACACCATATTATCTTCATCCGTTTGAAGTACAGAAAATATTACAAATGAAGGGATATTCAGAGGAATATCAGGCAGCGGGATTATGTCATGATTTATTAGAAGATACAGAAGCAACAGAACAAGAAATATTGGATTTAACAAATGAAGCTGTGTTAGAAGCAGTGAAACTTGTAACAAAAGAAGAAGGATATCAAATGAAAGAATATATAGACAGAATATCTAAAAATCCAATAGCAAAAGCAGTAAAATTAGCAGATAGACTTCATAATTTACAGGAAGCGACTATGGCTTCAAAAGAGTTTCAAAATAAATATCAAAAAGAAACGGAAGAATGGTATTTAAATTTAGCAAAAGATACCATGTTTGAGCAGGAGATACAAGAGGCATATCAAAAAATTGCGAAATAATAGAAATAAACTCAAGTTATTAAGATAATCTTAAAATGCAAAGTACAACTCTAATAAAGTTGTATTTTTTTTGAATTTATGATATAACAGAAACATAAAATGAGGTATTGATGCTTAAGGGCATCAAGAAAGGAAGAAAAAATGAAAAAATTTGGAAATATTTTATGGGGATTAGTATTTATTGTACTAGGACTTATCCTAGGCCTAAATGCTATGGGAATAACTGATATTGATATCTTCTTTAGAGGATGGTGGACTTTATTTATTATTATTCCTTGTTTTATAGGGATTTTTAGAGAAAGAGAAAAAATAGGAAATTTAATTGGATGTTTAGTAGGTGTAGCATTATTATTATGTTGCCAAGGAATTTTAGATTTTGATTTAATGTGGAAACTATTAGTGCCAACTGTTTTAGTAGTTGTTGGACTATGCTTTATTTTTAGAGAAGCAATTGGTGGAAAAATCAATCAAGAAATCAAAAACTTAAATGCAAATAAAAAAGGACAAACAGAATACTGTGCTACTTTTTCAGGACAGAATTTGAACTTTGATAGACAAGAATTTAAAGGAGCAGACTTTACAGCTGTATTTGGTGGAGTAAAATGTGATTTAAGAAATGCTATTATTAACTCAGACCAAGTGATTAATGCTAGTAGCACTTTTGGAGGAATTGATATTTTTGTACCATCTAATGTACAAGTTAAAATCAAATCAACTCCAATATTTGGTGGAGTAAATGATAAAGCAAGCCATACCACAAACCCAGAAGCACCAACTTTATATATTAATGCTACTTGCATATTTGGAGGTGTTGAAATAAAATGACAACCATACAAAGAATTATTAAATATTGTGCGATTGCCTTTGCTATTTTCATTATAATTAGCATTGTATCATCTATTCTTTTTGGATTAAATACCTTTAGTGAAATTTTAGGATTTGCAAGAACAGAAAGAGAACCAGAGCTTTCCAATAATATAATTTATAATGAAGTGGGAAGAGATGAAAAGGTAGAAAAGGAATTTGACAATACGCAAATTGCAAAATTAAAAATAGATATTGAGTATGCGACATTAACCATTCAACAAGGTGATAAATTCAAAGTGGCTAGTAATACAAGTAACGTAGAAGCAAGACAGTCTGAAGATGAATTAGTGATTAGAGAAAAGAATGTAAATTTATTTAGACAAAATAGCCCAAGAAGAATTATTATTACTGTTCCAAAAAATACTATATTAGATACGATTAAAATTGCAGCAGGAGCAGGTGAAATTAAAATTGAAAAGCTAGAATGTAAAAAGCTAGATTTAGATATTGGGGCAGGAAAGACTACCATTCAAGATTTAAATGTTACACAAAAAGCAAAAATTGAAGGTGGGGCGGGAAAAGTAGAAATCCTATCAGGAGAAATTGCAAACCTAGATTTAGATATGGGAGTAGGCATGTTTAAAATGGTGTCAAGCTTATTGGGAGATGCCAAAATTAATGCAGGAGTTGGAAAATTAGAAGTTACTCTAAAAAATGGAATTGACAAATATACGATAAAAGCAAATAAAGGAATTGGCTCTATTACAATAGATGGAAAAGAAGTATCAGATGGTGCTACTTATGGTAAGGGAGAAAATACTATTCGAGTAGAAGGCGGAATCGGAAGCATTACTATAAAATAAAGGACATACAGCATACTTGAACTAAAAAGTATGTTGTATTTTTTTATATTTTATGATATAAAATAAACAAAAAGGAATAAAAAACGATGATTAATCTATTATTAAGTGGAAATGAAAAAGTATTTGATGGAGCATTAACACAATTAATCTCTATCAAGAATAGAACAAAAGAGCCTGTTCACTGTTATATTTTTACAATGGACGCTACTAGAATAAAGCCAGAATATACGGCGATTCGAGATGAGCAAATTGATTTCTTAAATCAAGTAGTAAAAGCAAAAGATGAAAGAAATCAAGTAACAAAAGTGGATGTAACAGATTTGTATGAGCAAGAGTTCAAAGGTTGTCCTAATGAAGGAGCCTATTGTACGCCATATACTTTGTTGAGGCTTTTAGCAGATAAAATAGCAGAGGTTCCAGACAAATTACTTTATTTAGATATTGATATGATGGTAGCTGATGATTTATCTAAACTATATGATATTGATGTTTCAGAATATGAGTATGCAGCGGTAAGAGAAAAATATCGGTTGTTGGTTTGTTAGACCAGATTACATTAATGCAGGTATGCTACTCATGAATATGAAAAAGATAAAGGAAACCGGACTTTTAGAAAAAGCCAGAGAAAAAATCAAAACAAAGAAAATGCTATTTGCAGACCAAGATGCAGTGTTTAGGTCTACTACTAAAAAGAAATTACTTCCACGCATTTATAATGAACAATCTAAATTCAATAAAGAAGATACAGTCATTTGCCATTTTTGCAAGAGATTAATGTATAGACCATATCCACATACAGAAAATATTAAGCAATGGCATATTGATAAAGTACATAGTGTATATAAGTGTCATGTATTTGATAGTGATTTAGAAGAGTATTTAAAGCTAAAAGAGAAATTTGAACAAAAAGAACTTATAACAAAATAGGGAGAAAATAAAATGGAGAATAATTTAGAAGTAATACCGATTTTTTATGCGGTAGATGATGGATATGTGCCGTTTTTAGCGGTGTCTATTCATTCATTAATAGAAAATAGTTCGAAGAATTACTATTATGCAATTAAGGTGTTATACACCAATATTTGTGAAGAGAACAAAAAGAAAATTCTAAAATATGAAAGAGAGAATGTCAAAATAGAGTTTGTAGATTTGAACTATTATATCGAAGAGATTAAGGACAAATTATTTACACGTGACTATTATACAAAAACAACCTATTTTAGGTTATTTATTCCAAACATCTATCCACAATACAATAAAGTTATCTACTTAGATAGCGATACAGTATTATTAGGAGATGTGGCAGAGTTATATCATCAAGATATGGGAAGTAATTTAGTGGCAGTTGTACCAGATGATATTATTCAAAATGAAGAGATTTTCCAAGAATATGTAGAAAAAGTAGTCGGAGTAGCAGATTACAGAAGGTACTTTAATGCAGGTGTTTTGGTCATGAACTTAGATGAAATGCGTAAATCTAAGTTTCAAGAAAAATTCTTGTATTTATTAGAAACAGTAAAATTTGCAGTTGTACAAGACCAAGACTACTTGAATAGATTATGTAAGGGAAGAACTAAAATACTAGAGAATGGTTGGAACAGGATGCCTGTACCAAATAACAAAACAAAAGTAGAAAAATTAAATCTAATCCATTATAATCTAAATTATAAACCATGGCATTATGATGGTATTGTATATGAAGAGTATTTTTGGCAATATGCTGAAAAAACCGAATATTATGAAGATATTAAAAATATCAAGGATAATTATTCAGAAGAAGAACGTTTTAGAGATAGAGAGCAATATGAAAATTTGAAAGCTTTGGCGAAGAAAGAATCTGACTGTGTGGGTGATGATAGAATTCCTAAAAGGAAGTTAGACGAAATTAATGAAAGTACAAGAAGATGGACCTTAAAGACTTTACTAAAGCGAGATAGCAGTACATTAGAAGCGATATTAGAAGATAGAGAAGAAGGGCTAAATGAAAAGCATCAAGAAAGATTAAATGTCTTAAAAAGAATTGAAGATATGGAAAGACAAGGAATTTTTGATATTGATGCAGAAGAAGACCCACCAACCATTACTTTAACAGCAGACAATGTAGATTATTTAAACAAGAAAAGTAGTAATAAAATCAAAACGAAATTTGCCAATAAAATAGGAGAACACTTTTTAGACAGTCTACTAAAAAACAAAAAATTAATTATTAAAGATGTGCAAGGAATAGAAAACTTACAAAATATTGAAACAGGTGCTATCCTTACATGTAATCACTTTAATCCTTATGATAGTTTTGCGATTGAAGAAGTATGCAGACGTGCAGGTCAGTTAAAGAAAAGAAAATTATATAAAATTATTCGTGAAGGAAATTACACCAATTTTTCAGGGTTATATGGTTTCTTTTTTAGACACTGTGATACTTTGCCATTAAGTTCTAGCAATGAAACTATGATGGAATTTATCAAAGCAGTAGATACCATTTTACAAAGAAAAGACTTTATTTTGATTTATCCAGAGCAAAGTATGTGGTGGAATTATCGTAAACCAAAGCCATTAAAAAATGGAGCATTTAAGCTAGCTAGCAAAAATAATGTGCCAATTATTCCAATTTTTATTACAATGGAAGATAGCGATATTATGGGAGAAGAT
>CAJUSU010000009.1:17410-55764 GCA_910589185.1 uncultured Clostridia bacterium | reverse complement strand
AAATGGTGGGCGCAATAGGGCTCGAACCTATGACCTCCTGCTTGTAAGGCAGATGCTCTCCCAGCTGAGCTATGCGCCCATTTCCGTTGACTTTCTAAGTATACTAAATTTCGAAAAAAATGTCAAGAGATTTTTATAAAAAAAATCAAAAAGTCTTGCAAGTTTTGCAAGACATCTCTTTTACTTAGATTTAATAACTTCTATTGCCTTTTGTAGCTGATTATCATCTTCATCTTTCAAATTTATACTTTCCTTTGCCTTATCAGATAAGTCAACTTCTATATCAGGTTTAATTCCAATTTTATTAATACTATTTCGTTTTGGTGTAAAATACTCATTGGTTGTAATCTTCAATCCACTTCCATCTGTTAATTGATGTAGCTCTTGAATAACACCCTTTCCATAAGTAGTTATACCTACTAGAGTTGCTTTCTCATTATCTTTCAAGGCTCCTGCTAAAATTTCAGAAGCACTAGCAGAATATTCATTAGTTAAAACGACAATTGGCATTTTTATAATAGGATTCTGTTTTGCTTTAGTAATATCTTCATTATCTTTCTTATCTTTGGTGATAAGTAGTGTAGATCCCTTATCAGTAATCATATCTAGTATATCAATAGCTTCGTCTACAATTCCACCACCATTATTACGAATATCAATAATTAATTTATTGATTCCTTTTTCTGTCAATTTTTTATACTTTTCTTTAAATTCATCTGCACAACCACCGTCAAAATCAGAAATAGCAATATATCCAATATTATTATCTATTACTTTTGTTGTAATATGACTAATCAATACTTTTTTTCTTGTAATTTCAAATTCCTTTGTTTCACCATTTCTTAATATCTCTAATTTTACTTTTGTTCCTGCTTCTCCTTTAATTTTATTAGAAGCTTCGTCCATCTTATCTCCAGTATAACTTTCTCCATCTACTTTTGTAATAAGGTCTCCTTGTAAAATTCCTGCTTCTTCTGCTGGCGAATTCTCCATTGGCTTAATAATTTCTATTGCATTTTTTTCTTTGTTTAAAGTCATATAAATACCTATACCAACATAATTTCCATTGGTTTCTTGCATAATTTCTTTCATTTCTTCTTTAGTATAATATACTGTATATGGATCACCTAAAGCTGCTACATATCCCTTGATTGCTCCATCAAATAAGTCTTCATCTTTAATTTCTCCCATGTACTTCTTTTCTAATTCACTTCTAAATCTTGCCAAAGTATATTCTAAGCCTTTTAGGTCTGTACTTGTTTTAGTACTTGCTGATGGCAATCCCTTTGTATTAAGATATTGATAAGTTCCATAAGCAGTCACTAAAGAGGTAATGATTATTGTAATCATTACCAACATCACTATTTTATAAATTTTCTGTCCGCTATTTCTTTCCATTCTCTTCTCTCTTTTCTTTCTAGTTTAATTAATATTATATTATTATCTTTCTTTTCTATTATTCCTTAAACTTGAATAGTATATATTTTTGCAGTTCGAAAGGTACCAAGTTGACCTTCTTCTTTGAACCTGCTGACTACCTTGGGCATTTGAGAACAAAAAAATATATACTATCAAGTTTATTCATAAAAAGGATAATTTTAATTAGACGGCTTTTTTACAAACTGTAAAGGATCAGTAGTCTTTCCATCTATTCTTACTTCGAAATGGCAGTGTGGCCCTGTTGAGTTTCCTGTTGAGCCAACCTCCATAATTGGCTCTCCTTGCTTCACTTCTTTTCCTCTTTCTGTTAATACCTTTTGTCCATGGCCATAAACTGTTGTAATACCATTTCCATGTTGTACCATAACACAATTTCCATAGGATCCTAACCAACCTGCATAAACAACTACACCATCTAATGCAGATACAATTAAAGAACCTGATGGAGCTGCAATATCTAATCCTAAGTGAAAATCTGTAACAACATTCGTACCTGCTATTGGATATACTCTTGTTCCATAATTAGAAGTTATCACTGTTCCTGTAGTTGCTACTGGCCATAACATACTACCACCTGTATATTGAATTTGAAAATCATCAAAATTTGTAGCAATCTCTTCTAGTTTTAATTGTACCCTTATGTATTCTACTTTATATTCATTAATCTTATCATTCAATTCTTTTTCTTTTTTAGATAATTGTGCTACATAGTCCTCATGCATTATTTTTGTATTTTTCACAACCATCTCATTTTGTTCTGCTTTTGCCTTCAAAACCTTAATCTGGGCAGTTTCATTTTCTAATTTTCTTCTTGTCATATCCATCATGTTTTTTTGCTGTGCTACCTTTTCAATTAGCTCATTATCATATTCTGCTATTTCTTGCATGTAATAATAACGAGATAACATCTGTGTAAAGCTTTCTGATGATAATAAAGTATCTAAAAAGCTATATTCACCTTCTTCATAAAGAATTACTAATCTTTCCCTTAATAATTGGTCCTTTTGATTATATTCTTCTGTAACACTTTCTAACAATCTTGTGTTTTCTTCGACAGAAACTTCCAATTGCGCTAGTTGATCTGCTAATTCTTTATTTTCGTTTTCATATTGTGAAATCCTGTCACTTAATTTTTGAATTTCTAGAAGAGAAGTTGACATTTCTCCTTGCACATATTCTAATTTATGATTAGCTTCCTCTATCTTACTATCTAATTCACTCTTTTGTTCATTTAGTTGGTTCATCTCTTCTGTTGTAAGAACATCATTACTAAATATTCCATTATTGGATTCGTCATTTTGCACTTGATTTGTATCAGATGCAAATGAAATAACTGAATAACTTACAATTAAAATAATAGCAAGGAGAATACAAATTATTCTTTTTCTTAACATCCGTATTCCCCTCCTTATAATTTCATATTTTCTCTATTACCAATGCATATATTTTAATGGATCCACTTCACTTCCATAGTATGGGCTAGTACGTACTTCTAAGTGTAAGTGAGGTCCTGAACTAATTCCTGTATTACCACTGTGTGCAATTAGCTGTCCTCTCTTTACAGTTTGTCCCACCCTAACTGAAGATGAGCTTAGATGTTGATATAATGTATATAAATTATTTGCATGTTTTATCATAACATAAACACCTCTTGCCCCATTAGAACTACTAACCATAACATATCCATCACCACAAGCATAGATTGGTGTTCCTGAATATACACCAATATCAATTGCTCCATGATTTGCAGTTGCTCCTGCTACTGGCACATCTCTATTTCCAAAATAAGATGTTATGTAGTTATAATTTCTAGAAGTGCTAGAAATTGGCCAACTTAAAGTTCCATTAAAGTTTCCTACATATCCTCCTGAATTTTGAGCTGCTCTTGCAATTTCTTCTTCCATTTTCTTGATTTCATCATTATATTTCTTGATTTGACTTTGTAATTTTTTTTGTTCCGCTGTTAAATTAGCTGCCTTATTTTGTTTATCAGCTTTTACAATTACTAATTGTTTTTGTCTCATTTCAGCAGTTTTCTTTGCATCTTTTAATTCTACATTTTGTTCTTCTAATTGTTTTTGCGCTTTTTCTACTTCTATTCTTTGCTTCTCTACTTTTTCCATTTGATTATTATCTGCTTCTGTTAACTCTTGAATTCTAGTAGGCATAGAAATATAATCCCAAATACTTTCAGCTGATAAAAGTACATCTAAAAAGTTTACTTGTCCTTCTTCATATATAGCAACTAATCTATCTGTTAAAAGTTGTTGCATTTCTTCAAACTCTTCTTTTAGTTTTTCAATTTCTTTTCCTTTTGTTGCAATTTGCCCCTCTAACTTTTTAATTTTTGTATTTAATTCTTCTAATTCACCTTCGTACTCACTAATTTTGTCATCTAAATCTGCAATTTCATTTAAAATCGTTTCTTTCTCTGCCTTAATGGCATTTTGTTGCTTGGTAGCTTGATTTACTTTGTTCTTCGTGCTATTTACATCACTTTGTGTATAGGCTGTAACCATATTGGTAAGACCAACTTGTAATAATGCTAAAACTAATATAATAGATACAAATTTCTTTTTCATACGTAACTCCTTTTTTTATACATTTAAGTATTTTTTCATAGAAATGGCACTGCCGAATAGCACCAATTCCAAGACCTAATACTAAGTAAACAATTAATAATGGTACAAATATTTCTTGAAGTGTTAATAATGGCATATTTACTCTTATAGCTATTAGTGACTCTTCTATTCTGCCTGCCACCGCTGTATAGCAAGGACACAATATTGCTAATGATATAAGTACAGAAATCAATCCGATAATCATACCTTCTACCATAAATGGCCATCTAATAAATCCATTTGTTGCACCTACATATTTCATAATAGATATTTCTTTTCTTCTGGCATGTACTGTTAATTTAATAGTATTTGTTATAATAAAGATAGAAATTAAAATTAAGATTACTAAAATTACAATTGAAATAATTTTAATTCCATCTGCTACCTTTACTAATGTTTCCATTGTGTCTGAACGAGCTACCACATTTGCAATAATTTCAGAAGAATTTTCAATTTGAATTTGAACTTCATCTGCTTTTTCTAAGTCTGTCAAAGTTACTACAAAAGAAGCTTTAAATGGATTCTCTTTTTCATAGGTAGACATTAAATTCTTTTTATCTTTAAATAATCTCTTTACTTCTTCTAATGCATCTTCTTTTGACTTAAAAGTTACTGTGTTTACATATGGCATATTTCTAATTTTACTTTCCAACTCATTTTGTTGTGCTTCTGTTGCTGTATCATAAATAAATATTGACATTCCTTGCTGTTGTTCAACTGTTTTCGTTAAATGATTTACATTTTCTTCTACTATAAAAAATATTCCAAATACAAACATAGTTGCAAACATGATAATCAAAGATGCGATAGTAGATTTTTTATTTTTAAATACGTTTCGAAAACCTTCTCCAATTAAATAACCAAATATATTATACCTCACTGTCATACCCACCTTTTTTATCATCTCTTATGATATTACCTTCTTCAATTTGAATAACTCTTTTCTTCATCTTGTTTACAATATCTTTTGCATGTGTTGCTACTACTACAGTTGTTCCTCTTGCATTAATATCACTTAATAATGTCATAATGTCCCATGCTGTTTCTGGATCTAAATTTCCAGTAGGTTCATCAGCAATTAGCATAGAAGGATTATTTACTAATGCTCTTGCTAACGCTACTCTTTGTTGCTCTCCTCCTGATAGTTCATTTGGATACATCTTAGCCTTATTGCTAAGACCTACTAAAGATAGTACCATAGGAACTTGTCTACGAATATGTTTTGGTGTAGACCTTACAATATACATAGCATATGCTACATTATCATAAACTGTCCTATCTGGCAAAAGCCTAAAGTCTTGGAACACTACTCCCATGCTTCTTCTCAAGAATGGAACCCTTTTAGGTTTTAAAAAAGTAGTATCTTTTCCATTAATAATAATATTACCTGTTGTTGGTTCCTCTTCTTTTAGAATTAGCTTAATCAAAGTAGACTTTCCTGAGCCTGAACTTCCTACTAGAAAAGCAAAATCACCTTTATCAATTCTAAAATTGGCATTATGTACAGCTTCTGTCCCTGTTCCATATGTTTTGCTAACGTTTCTAAACTCAATCATTGTTAACTCCTTAATATTTATCTTGTAATTGTCTTCATTTTTCTTTCATATCTATTTAATCATAACAATAAAATACATTCTTTGCAATAGTTTTTTATGGAAAAAACAGAATAATTTTGCTTGTATGCCGCAATTATTCTGTTTTTGTTCTATTTTGTCTATTTTTGAGAATTCACATAAAATTCACAATTCTACGGGATAATCAAGTTTACCTTTTTATTTTGATAATCATATTCCAGTTTAATTTTTAATACTTGCTCTAAGAATTCTATATTGCCACCATAAGGTAACTTTTTTCCATGCACTTTTCTATCTCGCCAATGAACTTCATATTCTCTATTTTGATAGGAAAACTTTATTCTAGCGCTCAATCCACTCGTCCCATCATCTAGAATTTGAAATTTGTCACAATTACGAACAATATCGTCAATATCTGTTTCATAACACTTTTCCTCTTGATTATAGTTAGCTACAATGTACACTGTTTTATATTCTCGTCCGTCCTGCTCAGCATAATATTTTTCCATCTCTGTTTGTTTTTTATTTACTAATCTTTCTCCATTAACATACACATCTAAAGTCTGTGGTCTGTCAATTTTTAATAAATCTTCTTCTGGAATAAAATTAACATCTTCTCCTTTGTTTTTCAAATACCAATAATAATTCTGTTTTTCTTGATAAATAATTTCCTCTTCTGCTTTCATTTCTTTGTAATCATATCCGCCTATATACTCTCCTATTTTTATATGTAGGGGTATCTCAAATGTCCTTATTTTCTTCTGCATAAATTTTCTTAATTCTATTAATTGACGTACTCCATCTTCTAATTGACTATAACTTTCTATCGGTAAATAGGCTTCAAACTCTAAAATTTCTTCCGATTTAAACATATTTATCGTAATACTTCTTGGAATTTCTACTATTTCAATTCCTTTAAATATCTCTTCTTCCCCATTTTCTATATAGTATTTTAAAGCTTTTCCTTCATACTCTATATAATAACTTTCCACTCCTCCTGCAATAGTTTTGACAGATTTAAATTCTACAATTGGCTCTCTTTCTGTTTTAAATAAAATAACCCCATTTCCTTTCTTCGTAGAATTATCTTCCACAATTTCTATTCTTTGTCGGTAATTTTTCTCAATTGTAGTAATATATCCTTCTTTATCCATAGTAAAAACTATAGACGCTTTATCCATTACCATGGCTACAATTGGAATTATCATAATAATTGCTACAATTGTTCCTATAATTAGAAAAGTTTTCACACTAATTTTAATAGTTCTGAATGTCCCATCTATTCCTTCTACTTTCTTTATAGTACTATGTGCATTCGTAAAGTCTTTTATATACTCATGCATTTTTTCTTCTTCGTCTTTCATTTGTTACTCCCTATACAAAAATCAAGTGTTCCAATCTCACATATAAATTATCTTTAGCTCTTCTTCACTTCTTCTATAATGCTTTGACTATCCATTTTGAAATATTCTAATAACTGTTCTGCTTTTCCAGATCTTCCAAATTGATCCTTCATTCCCATTCTCACTACTTTAGTTGGATATTCTTCAGATAACACTTCACAGATGCTACTGCCCAAACCACCAATAATGCTATGGTCTTCTATTGTAATAATTTTTTTAGTCTCTTTTGCACATTTTACAATCATTTCTCTATCAATTGGTTTTATTGTATGCACATCTACAACTCGAATGTGAATTCCCTCTTTTGCTAATTCTTCTTGTGCTTTTAAGCTTTCAGCTACCATAACTCCTGTTGCAAAAACAGTTGCATCAGTCCCTTCTCCTAATTGTATCATTTTGCCAATTTCAAATTTTTGATTTTTTTCATAAATAACTGGAGTAGCTGCTCTTGCCAATCTAATATATACTGGTCCCTCTATTTTAGAGACTCCTTCTATTATCCATCTTGTCTGAGTGTCATCAGATGGGCAAATCACAGTCATATTAGGTAGTGTTCTCATCAAGCTCAAATCTTCTAGCATTTGATGTGTCGCACCATCTTCTCCTACTGTTAACCCTGCATGTGTTGCACAAATTTTCACATTTAATTTAGGATAACAAATGCTATTACGAATTTGGTCATAAGCTCTTCCTGCTGCAAAAACAGCAAACGTACTTACAAAAGGAATTTTTCCATAGGCAGCCAATCCTGCAGCTGTCCCCATTAAATTTTGCTCCGCTATTCCAACATTAATAAATCTATCAGAAAATCGTTCAGCAAAAATATTGGTTTTTGTAGCACTTGATAAATCTGCATCTAATACTACTACTCTACTATTTTTTTCCCCTAACTGCGCTAAAGCTTCTCCATAACTTTGGCGAGTTGCTATTTTTCTATCCTCATTCATTCTTATTCTTCCTTTCTTTAACCAATAAAATGTTGTAATTTAAGTTCATTGATCGCTTCTTCACATTGTTCTTTATTTGGTGCTTTTCCATGCCATTCTGCTTTTCCCTCCATAAAAGAAACACCTTTGCCTTTTACTGTATTCGCAATAATAACAGTTGGTCTTCCTTTTTCTTGTCTAGCAGATTGAAAAGCATGTATAATTTCTTCTATATCATGACCATCAATTTCTATACTATAAAATCCAAAACTTTCAAATTTTTCTTTAATGTCTACTAGTCCTGCAACATCTTCTATTTTTCCATCAATTTGCAATCCATTATGATCTACTATCACACATAAGTTGTCTAATTTATTTTTACTAGCAGTCATTGCTGCCTCCCAAATTTGGCCTTCTTCAATTTCTCCATCTCCAACTAGACAATACACTCTACAACCAGCACTATCCATTTTAGAACCGATTGCCATTCCCACCGCTGCTGAAAATCCTTGTCCTAAAGAACCTGTTGTCATATCTACTCCTGGAATTTTTCTCATATCTGGATGTCCTTGTAAATTACTATCTATATTTCTAAATCCTGTCAAAACAGCTTTATCAAAGTAGCCTTTCCTTGCTAAAGTAGCATATAGAGCTGGTGAGCAATGCCCTTTTGATAATACAAATCTATCTCTTCCTGGAGCTTCTGGTTGCTTGGGGTCTATATTCATTTGATTAAAATACAATACTGCCAAAATATCACTACAAGAAAGTGCTCCTCCTGGGTGACCAGACTGTGCCTCATATACTTGTTCAAGCGTCCCTATTCTAATATCATTTGCAATATTGGCTAAAGCTTCTACCTTTGTTATCTTCATTTTTTTCTCCTCTTTTCGCTTAAATTCTATCCTCTTTATATCATAACACATAAAAAAATTCAACTCATTAAAACAAATAGACTATAACAAAAATTGTTATAGTCTATTTATCTATAGTAAATAAAATTTAGTTGTCTCTATTTTGTTCCAAAAATTCTGTCTCCTGCATCCCCTAAACCTGGAACAATATATTTATTTTCATTTAATTGATTATCTATATGTGCACAATATATTTGAACATCTGGATGTTCTCTTTCTACTCTTTCTATTCCTTCTGGCGCACCAATAATAGACAAGAATTTCATTTTTTTAACACCTTTACTCTTTAAAAGTTCAATTGCATCTATTGCAGAACCTCCTGTTGCAAGCATTGGGTCTAAAATAATGACTTCTCTTTTTTCAATATCTTTTGGCACTTTAAAGAAATAATTAACTGGCTCAAAAGTTTCTTCATTACGGTACATTCCAATATGCCCTATTTTAGCATTTGGAACAACGTTAATGACACCATCAAGCATTCCAGTTCCAGCTCTTAATATTGGAACAAAAGCATAATTATCTTCATTTAGCTTACCTGTCTTCATAGTAGTAATTGGTGTTTCAATTTCTACTTCTTCTAACATAGCATCTTTCATTGCTTCATAACATAAAAATGTAGCAATCTCGCTAATTAACTCACGAAACTCTTTAGTCCCAGTTTTTTTATCTCTTAAAATAGCTAATTTATGTTGAATCAAAGGATGATTTAATTCTATTGTTTTCATACTTTTCTTCCTTCTTTCTATTTTTCTCTTCAGATATATAATTTTTTATTCGTCTAAAAGACTATACCTTTGCTTTTTCTTTTTTCTCAGCCTTTGCTTCTTTTTCTTTTACTTTTTCTGCTTTTTTAGCTTCTTTCTCTTTTTTATTCTTTTCTTTTTGTTCTTTTGTCTTGTTTTCTGGAATACAAAGGTTAATTAAAATACCAACAACTGCTGCTAAACTCATTCCTGAAATTGTAATTGATAAATCTCCACTAATAATAGAAATAGCTGCTCCTCCTAGACCTAATACTAACATAGATGCCCCTACAACTACATTCTTAGGATTGTCAAAATCTACTTGATTATGAATTAATACTTTTAATCCATTGACCGCGATAAATCCATAAAGAAGTAATGAAACTCCTCCTAAAACAGCACTTGGTATAGTTGAAACTAATGCTGTAAACTTTCCTAAAAATCCTATTACAATAGCAAAAATAGCAGCTAAACCAATAACCCATACAGATGCAACTTTTGTCATACCTACTACTGATGTATTTTCTCCATAAGTCGTATTAGCAGGTCCTCCTAATAATCCAGCTACAAATGTTGCAATACCATCTCCTAATATAGTTCTGTCTAGCCCTGGATCTCTTAATAAATCTTTTCCAATAATATTACTTAATGATGTATGATCTCCAATATGTTCACATAGAGTTACTAATGCAATTGGTGCAATTGTAATTAATGCTTCAAAATTTGGTGTATAATTAACAAATGGGAAAACAAATTGTGGTACACTAAAGAATGGTGCTTCTAATACTGCTGTAAAATCTACCATTCCTAAACAAACAGCTACAATATACCCTGTAATAATACCTACTAAAAATGGAATAATTTTTAAAAATCCTTTTGCTTTTATCATAACAATAGCTGTTACTAAGAAAGATACTACTGCAACTAGTACAGTTTTCCATTCAAATTCTACTCCTGAAGTTAAACCTATTTGAGAAATAGCACTAGGTGCTAACCCTAAACCGATAATCATAATCATTGGTCCAATAACAACTGGTGGTAATAATTTATCTAACCAGTTTTTACCTATAAAATGAATAATAGTAGCAACTACAATGTAGATTAAACCTACTACCATAATTCCTGTCATAGCACCTGAAATTCCACCTTTTAGGTATGCAGCAGCTAATGGTGCAATAAAGGCAAATGAACTTCCTAAATATACTGGTGATTTTCCCTTTGTACATAAAATGTAAAGTAATGTTCCTATTCCAGATGCTACTAATGCTACCGGTATAGTAAGTACTGTTTCTCCTGCAGCTGCATTTACTAAAATTGGTACTAAAATAGTTGCACCAAACATTGCAAAAACATGTTGAATTGCTAAAACAATCCATTTTGCAATTGGTGGCTTTTCATTTACGTCAATCGTCATCTTGCTCTCATTCATAAAATTTTCCTCCTCTTATTTTGTTTTTCAGGTACAAACAAAAAACAAAGAAAAACCACTAATAAAAATATTAGTGGTTAATTATTAAAAATATAACAATAGATGAAAAAGCAATTGAAAATACAGCAATTTTAAAAATTGCTTTTAGTCTTGTCATTTCTAATTTGTTTTTTTCATCTACAAATTTTGTCATTTTTTGCACCCCATAAAATATTACTATACTTTATTTTAAAATGCAAGAGTTTTTTTACTTTTTTATAAAATTGGTGACCCCTACGGGAATCGAACCCATGATTCAGCCTTGAGAGGGCTGCGTCTTAACCGCTTGACCAAGGGGCCACATTTCTTAACTACCTTATTACTATAACATATTTTATACTACTCCGTCAATGTTTTAAGTGCAAATTTTGCTAATTCAAACTAAATATATTTAGTTTGAATTATTTATAGTCATACTTAAAACTTGACTTAACCTCTCATCTTGCTTCGTCAAATACAAGTATCCTATTAGTGCCTCAAAAGCAGTTGAATACATGTAGTCTTGAACAGAAGCATTTTTCGCAATATGATGTGTTTGTGTATTTCTTCCTCTTCTTACAATATCTTTTTCTTCTTCTGTTAATATTTCTTCTAATTTTTGTAGAATATCTGCTTGTGCTTGTGCTTTGACATATTTAATAGCTTTCATATGTAATTCATGTGGCTTTAATTTTGTCGTATTAACTAAGTGTGTACGAATATATTGTTCATAAACACTATCTCCTACATATGCCCATGTCAATGGTGACATTTGTCTTACTTCTTCTATACTTCTTTTTCTTTCTATTAGTTCCAATTTTAATTTCTCCTTAACCTAACACATTTCTAATGTAATTCTTCCTAATTTTCCGCTTCTAAAATCATCTAATACGATACTTGCTACTCGCTCTAAATCTATTTCTCCACCTGAAATGACTGCTCCACGTTTTTTTCCAATTAAATTCATGATTTCTATTATTTTTTCGTTTTCTTCTAATTCTTCATTTTGTAAAATGTCAGTTATTTCATTCTCTTGTAATTTATATCTCTCTTGTAAATTAGATAAATAATCTTTTTGTAATACTTTTACTAATTCATATCCAATATCTAAAGTAGATAAAATATCTTCTTTAATAGTACCTGTATAGGCTAAATTCAAAGCTACTTTTTCATTTCCCAACTTTGGCCATAGCACCCCTGGCGTATCTAATAATTCTATTTGTTCTGATACTTTAATCCATTGTTTTTGTCTAGTGACTCCTGGCTTGTTTCCCACCTGTGCAGTATTTCTCTTTGCAACTCGATTAATAAATGAAGACTTGCCCACATTTGGAATTCCTAATATCATGACTCGAATAGATTTGCCTACTCTTCCCTTTGTTTGATATTTTTCCTCGTCATAAATCTCCACGATTTTTTGAAGTACCTCTTGAATTCCTTTACCAGATACAGAGTCTACCAAGACTGCTGGAATTTGTTTTTCTTTAAAATATGCTACCCATTTCTTATTTTCCTGCTCACAAGCTAAATCTGACTTATTTAAAATAATAAGTCTTTTTTTATCTTTGATTATCTCTTGAATATCTGGATTTTGGCTTGATATTGGAATACGACTGTCAATAATTTCTGCTATAATATCAATTAATTTTAAGTCTTCTATAATTTGTCTCTTCGTTTTTGCCATATGTCCCGGGTACCAGTTAATATTTGTTTTATTTTCATTCATCTACATTACTCCCTTGCTTTTCTATTGTATCACATAATATCTAAAAAATAAAGACCACCTCTCAGGATAGTCCTTATTTTAAAATTATTTGATTAACTCTAATTTCATTTGTGCTAAATCATTGATGGTAGGCTCTCCATCGCCATCCATATCTGCTATTGCTAATTCAGCATCTTCTAAAATTCTGATTCCAATTAAATGTAATTTCAATTTTGCCAAGTCGTCAATATCAACTTCTCCATTTCCATTGATATCACCTTTTATTCTATCATTATTTGTTTTATCTATCCAATTTACTTCTGCAATCGCTGTTCCTTTATTTCCTAAAGGTCCTATATAGTGGAATGTATAACTTCCATTTTGAGTAAAAGTATAAGTATTTCCATTTTCAAGAACTTCACCTTTTTCATTTACGATGGTTACTCCACCTTCGTCAAATGTGATAGTTGCTGTTACATCTTGATTAGTTGGCTCTGTGATATTGTAAGTAATAATCGCTGCTGGTGGTATTTTGTCTATCCAGTTTACTTCTGCAATCGCTGTTCCTGTATTTCCTGCTGGCCCTATATACTTAAATTCATGTGTTCCATTTTCTGTAAATGTATAGGTATCTCCATTTACAATTTCTTCACCATTGTCGTCTACTACTTTTACACCTTTTTTATCAAAGGTGATAGTTGCTGTTACATCTTGATTAGTTAATTCATTGATATCATACGTAATTTTTGATACAATTTGTACTTTATCAATCCATTCCACTTCTGCTACAGCTGTTCCCATATTTCCAGCTTTATCTACAAACTGGAAGGTAAATGTTCCATTTTCTGTAAATGTATAAGTGTTCTTTCTATCATTGTTGGTGATAATAACGTCTTCTTCATTGAATTTTATGGTTGCTGTTACATCTTGATTGGTTAATTT
Organism: uncultured Clostridia bacterium; assembly: GCA_910589185.1. GTDB lineage: Bacteria > Bacillota > Clostridia > TANB77 > CAG-508 > CAG-273. The sequence goes on along the minus strand of CAJUSU010000009.1, from coordinate 42,049 downwards.
GCCATCAATATCATATGTTATTGTTGCTTTTGGTACTTCTTTGTCTATCCAATCCACCTTTGCTACTGCTATTCCTGCATTCCCTGCTGGTCCTACAAATTTGAATTCATGTGTTCCGTTTTGAGTAAATAGATGTGTATTTCCACCTTCTACTGTAACATTTTCTTTATCAAAAGTTACTGTTGCCATAACATCACCATTTGTCCAGTTAGTTACATCATAGTGAATAGTTGCTACTGGTAATGTTCTATCAATGTTATTAACGATTGCAGTTGCTGTTCCTGTATTTCCTGCTCTATCTACAAATTCAAATGTAAATCTTCCATTTTCGTGGAAAGTATAGGTATTTCCATCATTATTCGTAATTGTTACATTTTCTTCATTAAATGTAATAGTAGCTACAATGTCTTGATTTGTTTTGTATTCTGTACTATAGGTAATTTTTCCAACTGGTGCTTCTCTGTCTATCCAATTTACTGTTGCTATGGCAGTTCCCGTATTTCCTGCAGGTCCTATAAACCTAAATTCATGTGTTCCATTTTCTGTAAATGTATATCTATCTCCATTCTCAATTGTGTTACCATTTTCATCTACAATTCTTACATTTTCTTTGTCAAATTTGACTGTTGCTACTACTTGCCCATTTGTTGGCTGTGTTGTGCTGTATTCTATACTAGCATTTGGCATTGTTTTATCAATATTTCTTACTTCTGCTGTTGCAGTTCCCTTAATACCTTTACTGTTTACAAACTCAAAAGTAAATGTTCCATTTTCTGTAAATGTATATGTTTTGCTTCCATTATTATTGGTTACTGTAATATCCATATTTTCATTTACTAAAGTAGCTGTTACATCTTGATTCGTAAGTTCTGTGGTACTATATGCAATTTCTGCTGTTGGACGCTCAGTTTTTGTAATATCTTCAAATACATTGAACATCGCAGCTGAGAAGAAATAGTCCATTGGAACGCCATTTCTATTTCCATGCACATAGTCACATGATAAAGTACATTCTATCTTGATATACTGTGCTAGTTTAGACTCAGCAAATACAATATCTTTGCTATCTTCACTTGCTATTAGTTCTGCTCTTGTTGTTGGATTATATAAGTTTTTCATACTAGCAGCAGGTTCAAAATTTTCTCCATCTGTACTGACAGATATCATTCCATCTTTTGGAATTCCATAAGCATATTGCGATTTTCTAACATATTCAATTTTTGATATATATCTTGGTTCATCTAATTTAATAATAACCCATCTTGGATCTTTCATAGTTGTGGTAGTACGGTTTGTATGCCACATGGTACTAGGAAGTCCATCTATGGCATTAGTTGCTGGTTCACCTCTATTTGGCGTAGTACTTGAAAATCCTTCAATTGATAAATGCTTGATAGGCACATATTTTGCTGTATCAGGTTGGTTGTCATCTGTAAATGTAAATTCTACCGCCTCACTTGGCATCAATATACCTGCAGCTTTATTTCTAATGAAAAGTTTATTGTCTCCTGTTACAATTGGTTCTTGTTCTGTATAAGAAGTCCACCCAGCATTTCCTTCAATTTTCCATTCAAGATTTTCTATATTAGTTAAACCGATTAGTCTATTTTCTAAATCATTTAAGTATGCAGAAATAGTTGGAGCTTCTTGAGTCTTAATTATAATGGTAGATTCTTTGCCGTTTGAGCGTACTTTTATGTCATTATCGGCGTTGATTTGTTGTAGTTCTACTTGAGTTAATTCATGACTATCTCCTGTTCCTCTTGCCCAAGTTTTTCCTGCGTCTAAGCTATATTCCCAATCTTTTCCTTTAAAGTCGTCTACTAAAACAATTTTACCTGCATTCTCTCCATTAAATGAGAAATTGGCAATCGTTACTTTTGAAATATCCTCATATACATTCATAATTGCCACAGATGAAAACATATCATAAGTGTCCATTTCAAATTTGACATATTTACCATAAACACTTTCTTCAAATTCAACTGCTTTTAATTCCCCATTTTGTGCACAATTCTCTTTTCTTCCTGCTTCTATCCAAGTTTCTCCATCACTACTTACATAGATAATAGCATTTTTAATATAAATTGGATCTGTATCTCTATATTTTCTTTGAATAAATTCTATGGCTGATATATTTCTAGGTTCGTCTAATTCTATTGCAATAAAAGGTTTTGTTGGTTGCTGTAAAACATTTTGAGCAAAATCTGTATGCCACATAGTATTAATATTTCCATCAATCGCATTTGGTGCATAAAATGGTCTTTTACTATCTTGTGATTGCGTAGAATAACTATGAATAGACAAATGCTTGATTGGTACATATTTCCTTGTGTCTGGTTCATTATTTGCAGTTAATGTATACATCTGTGATGCTTCACTTGCTAATTTTGTTCCTATTGCTGCCTCTCTAATTTGTATCGTTTTATCTCCCGTTAAGTCAGGTGTTTCTTCACTAAATAATGTCCAATTATCATTTTGGGTATAACGCCACTGGGTATTCGTTCCTATTCCTAATACTGTGTTTTCCCAATCATTAACATATGCTTGGTCTGGAAGGCTTTGACTTGTAATATCTATTTTATATAGATTTTTTTCATCATAATTTACACCAACAATATGAATATAAATATCATCTTCTGCATTAATACTTGCTAGTTCTTCAGGTGTTAATTGTATTTCATTGCCCTCTGTAAAAACCTCATGCCAATGTTCTAATCCTTCTGTTGGATGTCCATCTATACAATAATCCCAACGAACAATACTTCCTTCAAAACGACTTGCCAATATGATTTTTCCTGCATTTTCTCCATCAAATGAGAAACCAGCAATGTTTTTATCCATTTGACCTAATAAATAACTTGCTTCTAATCTAGTAACACCCGGTTGCATAACAGTAAAACTTGTAGTTGTATTATTAGGTAATTTACTTGCTTCTGTTAATGTGTTTGTTTGTAAAAGTGCAAATTGATAAACATAAGCAGGGTCTTTTAATTTTGGTTTAATTAAATTGGTTGCATTATACATTGGTAATGGGAAATATTTTAAATTAGTTGCTATTTCTTCTGCTAAATGATAGAAATCTTCTTCTGTTTTATCCTCATTTGCATTATATACTTCAATTAGTCCAAGCCAAGCATCAAAGTTAATAGATTGTACTCCTAATGCTTTTCTATATAATTCTTCTTGTTTTACTAATGCTGCTTTTTTCTTTGCTTCATCTGGTTCTTGTTTTTTCGTTTCCTCTGTAAAATCTTTTTTATACACTTTTGCAAGCATTACTTGTTCTTCTGCTTTGATTAAATTTTGATAGTCATTTATTGCTGCTTGTTCTAACTCTACATATACACCATTAGAAAAACCTTGTGTATAACTTCCACTTCCCCAGCGAAGTAAGTTTCCTCCTCCTCCAGATAAAGTCCAACCAGATACGTCATTATCTATTCTCCAAAATCCTCTTCCTTGTGCATCTTTACTGTAGAAGAAAAGTGCAGCGTGTCCCGGTTGACCAACAACCATCGCAGGTATTCCATGAGTTCCACGAATATTGGCACCACTTTTTGAAATACCACCACAAACACATCCAGTTCCAAATTTATTTCTAAAGTTCATCCAAACTTTGTATACATTACCGCCACCATTTGCTTTTACATCTATACTATTGGTTACTTTTATTCTATATTCTTTCACATTCTTTCCACCGGGAATCACAAATTCTGAATCAAATATACCTACTTTTCCATTTGCATTAGCCAATTCTGTACCTACATTATTATCTGTTTTGTTAATGGCAAATAATTCATTAAAGTAGTTTTCATTTGCTTCATCATAGTATACTGGATTTGCATAGTTTGGCCATATATAAGCTATATATGGGTGAGGTGTTTGATATCTCCATACATTCCCCGGATTTGCATCTACATGGTCTTGTACATATCTATTTAACCATAAGATTTCTTCGTCATCTATATTGTTATATAAAACTAAACGCATTTCTACAACATGTAAATCTTCAAACACATGTGTCATATCCATGCTGTCTGCTATTTTCAATCCACCAGTTTTATGTAAGTGTTTGAAAATGGCATAACGTCTAAGTGGCTCTGATTGGTTTTCTACTCTACTAGAATTCATCCATAATCCAATTGTTTGTGAATGTGTTAAAGCAACTGACATTGCCATCTTTTTATATAAATCTCCATAAGTCATTTGAGGATTTGTTGGATTTCCTAGAAGTTCTTTATTTTCAAAATCATCTGAATATTCTGCATAAAGTTTACTAAGAATATCTAAGGAAGTATAATAATTTCCACCATTTGGTGTTCCACCCATCACATATAATCTTAAAGTATCTACATCCTCTGTTAGCCATCTATATAATGTTCTATTTTCTTCACTTGCTCCTAAGAATTTTTTTAAGGCATAGTTTCCTACTCTATCAAGTAATTCTCTTTTAAGAAGTGTTAATTCATACTCTTTATTTGTTTCTAAATTTGCATTTGCAAAATCTGTTTTTATTTTGTTGTCTAATTCTTCTATAGAAGGCAATAAATCTTCTCCCGGTTCTTTATAACCTTCTTTTATTAATTTGGCATCTGCATAAACAGAGTGGTCATTTCCATTATTTCCATTTGCATCTGCTACTAATTTTAAATATTTTTCGTTTCTAATATCTATCTTTACAAATGCTGCATCTTCTCCCGGTTTTTTAGCATGGGTTACTTTTGGTTCTCCCCATGTTCTTCCGTCTGCTGATGTATAAATTTTAAATATAACACCATTACTAGAACTAGCAGCTGTTCTATTTAATCCTACATATGCTGTAAAATAGTCGTAATCATATTCTCTTAAATCATATACCACATTAGATGTAGCATGTGCCCATATTCCTTTTGCAAAAGAATAATATCCACCTTCTATTTTTACAGAAATAAGCGAATTATCACTTGCTTTGTCCATAAGAAGTGAGCCCCATCCTGAGCTTGATTGTGACCTATTATATGGTATATCTGATAAATAACCAACATCACTATTTGCTGCCTGAGACTCATTAAAATTTCCTAACAATAAAAATAATGTTAATAACATAGCAAAACAAAAACTTAGTTTCCATTTAAAACTAATTTTATATTTGTTATCTATTTCCATTTTGAATCCTTCCTTATATACTTAAGATATTTAGGTTTTTCATTGGTTTTACCTATAAACCTCACGCTATTTTTATTATACCATATTTTTAATTTTATGTAAACATTTTCCATTAAATTTATACGCATTCGATAAAAAAATAAAGACCACCTCTCAGGGTAGTCCTTATTAAAAAATTATTTGATTAACTCCAATTTCATTTGTGCTAAATCATTGATAGTAGGCTCTCCATCGCCATCCATATCTGCTATTGCCATTTCAGCATCTTCTAAAATTCTGATTCCAATTAAATGTAATTTTAATTTTGCCAAGTCATCAATATCAACTTCTCCATTTCCATTGATATCACCTTTTACGCTAATATTATTTACTGTTGCTTTTGCTGTTCCCTTATTTCCTGCTTTGTCTTGGAACTCAAATACAAATTCTCCATTTTTAGTAAATGTATATTCTCTTTTACCACCATTATTGGTAATAATAATTTCTTCGCTTTCATTTGTTAGAGTAACAACTACTTTATCTGTATTTTGCGTTGTACTATATTGAATTTCAGCAGTTGGAGCTGTTTTATCAATCCAATCTACTTTTGCAGTATGAGATACCACTTCTCTATCTAGTCCTTCAACTTCTTTGCTCTCTGCATATTCAAATGTAAATTCTCCATTTTCTTTGAAGGTATACGTAGTCTTTTTATCATTATTTACTATCTCTGCATTACTATTTTTTCCATTCATATCAATGATATATGGTCTTACTGTTGCTACAACATCTTGGTTAGTAGTTACTGTTGTACTGTACGTAATATCACTTGCTATAATCTTGGTATCATTTTCAATATAGTCTACTTTTACATTTTTAGTAGTCATATTACTTGCTTTGTCAAGAAGCTTAAATTCATATTCTTGCTCTGCTTCTAGATAAAACTCTAATGGATTAGATCTCATCTCTTCTAGAGATTTAAGTGCCTCGATTTCACTATCTGTTAATGTAATACTATTTCCTTCTTCATCTATTCCTGTTCTAGTTAACACTTTGCCATTATCTAATGTAATAAGATAGTATTCTGCTCTATCTACATTTCCTGTTGTATTTTTGTACGTAATCTTTGTAGTCACTCTATTTTCATCTACTTCAGATACTTTGTATACCTCTCCTTTTTCATCATAGAATGATATACTAATTACCTTTCCATTTGCTACTTCAATATAGTTTGTTTTATTATTATTTTCATCTAATAAATAAACATCTTCACTAATATTATCTAATATAGCAATTAATTTTTTATCATCACCTAATTTGTATTTTACATCAGCATCTGGACCTTTTTTATCAATCCAGTCTACCTTTGCTGTTGCTGTTCCTTCTCTTCCTTGTTCATCTTCAAACTCGAATGTAAAACTTCCATTTTCAGTAAATACATAAGTATCTTTTCCATCATTATTTGTAATTGTTATATTGGTACTTGGATTAATAAGTCTTGCAATTACTGCTTCATTTGTTTTTTCCGTAGTACTATATCCAATACCTGCTGTTGGGTGTGGATTTTTAGTTAAATCTTGATAGAAGTTAAATGCTCTTGCTGCAAACCAGTTACCATTTCTTGACATATTATTACCTGTTGAAGCATTGTCTGCAACAATTTTAACATATTGTACTTCTTGTACATCAGAAATTTCAAAGTTTTGTGTATTAGCTTTTGCTTGAGCAATTGTATCTGTCTTATTTGTATATCTTAAATTCTTACGACTTGCTAATACTGTCCAATTTTCTCCATCTGTACTTCCATAAATAGTCCCGTCAAGAATCTTTCCGTTTCCTCCACCTGCTGGTACAAATTCTACTGCTGATAAGAAAACTGGTTTATCTAATTTTACTGTAATATATCTTTGGGTATCTGTACCATTCCATGCTGAGTGCCATCTTGTATTTAAGTTAGCATCTATGGCATATCTAGCTGCTCCTCCATTGTTGACAGCCTCTGTTGAAACTGCTGCAAGAGTTAAATGTGATACTGGTATATATTTTCTTGTATCAGGATCTGTGTCCTTCGTAAATGTAAATGTTACTGGATTTTTACTTGCTAATCTTGTTCCTGTTGCTCCTTGTCTTAATTGTACTGTTTTGTCTCCTGTTAAATCAGGAGAACCTTCGCTGTATTTTGTCCAGTCATCATTTTCTGTATAACGCCATTCTGTAGTTAAATTAACATCTAATACTCTATTTTCTAAATCACTACCATATATTGTACTTGGAAGTCCTGCTGATTCTTGTATATCTATTTTATATAAATTTTCTTCCTCATAACCTACACCAACAATGTGAATATAAATATCATTTTCTGCTGTTAAACTTCTAATCTCTTCTGGTGTTAATTGTAATTTATGTTCTTCCTCCGCTGTGAAAGATACTTCTTTCCAATGTGATAAACCTTCTGTTGGATGTCCATCTATACAATAATCCCAACGAACACCAATTCCATTAAAGCGGTTAGCCAAAACAATCTTACCTGCATTTTCTCCATCAAATGAGAAAGTGGCAATTGTTTTGTCTAGATTTCCTAATAAGAAGTTTGCTTCTAATCTAGTAAGACTTGGTTGATATACATAGTATTTGTCTGCTGTGTTATTAGGTACACTAGTTCCTTCTGTTAAAATTCTAGTTTGTAAAAGTGTAAATCTATATGCATTTTCAATACTCTTTAATTTTGGCTTAATTAAGTTAGTTAATTGTTGCATTGGTAATGGGAAATATTTTAAACTCTCTGCCATTTCTTTTGCTAAGTCATAATAAGCATTTTCAATTTCTTTTGCTTTTTCTGGGTCTGTTTCATTACTATTATATTTTACATTGTAAAGATTAATTAATCCAAGCCATGCATCAAGGTTAATAGACTGTATTTCTAATGCTTTTCTATACATTTCTTCCTTTTTAGCTAAGTTATCTGTATAAACATCTGCAAGCATAACATATTTTTCGCATTTTTCAAAATTTTCGTAGTCATTTAATGCTTCTTGTGCTAAAGCCATATATACTACTTGATAAGATCCTCTAGCATAGTTGGTGTTAGCATTTCCCCAACCAATTAATAATCTTTCACCTTTTTCTGAACGTGTCCAACCACTTACGTCATTGTCAAGATTCCAATAACCATTGCCATTTGCATCTTGAGTATAGTATATAATTGCCGCATGACCTGGTTGGCCAATAACTGCTGCTGGAATACCATGTGATGTACGAATATTAGAACCTGTTTTTGAAATACCACCACAAACTGCACCAGTACCAAATTTATTTCTAAAGTTCATCCATACTTTATTCAATCTGTGATTTATATCACCTTTTGATATTCCATAATCCCATAATTTTTTTCCATTTACAGAAAATAATTCATTAAAATACTCATCGTTTGTATAGTAAATAGGGTTACCATAGTTAGGTGCTACATAAGCCATATAAGAGTGAGGAGTTAAAAGTCCCCACGCATTTCTTGGATTACTATCTATTTTAGCTTGTGTATACTCATTTAGCCATAAAATTTCTTCATCATCAATTAAGTTATTCATCACAAAACGCATTTCTTCTACACAATAGCTTTCAAACCACTTAGTAATATCAATATTTGGTGTACCGTCTGCATTCTTTGTTACGATAAAGTGTCCATCTTTATGCATATCTTTAAAAATTTGATAACGAGTTACTGCATCAGATTGGTTCTCTGCTGCACCCGGTTGCATCCATAAAGCTACTCTTTGAGAATGTGTTAAAGAAAGTGCTATTGCCATTCTAGTATATAAATCCCCTAATACTGTTCCATATCTTGTAGTTTCTTCTATTTTGAAATCCTCTTTATATGCAGTATATAACCTAGTAAGTTGTTTTAATGAATTATAGTAGCTTCCTCCATCTGGTGTTCCACCTAGAATATAATAACGTAAAACATCTACATCATTCATTAACCATGAAAGCATTTCTTTATTTTCATCACTTTCACTCAAAAATCTTTTTAAAGCATACTCTCCTGCTTTTTTTACTAACTCTCTTTGTAATAATGTTAACTCATACTCTCCTGAAATAATATCATTGGCATTTTTGTCTTTTAACATTTCATTATATTCTGCGATGGTTTTAATTTGAGTATCGTTATCTTCTTTGTAGTTTTCTGTGATAAGCATTGGATTGATATATACAATATGGTCGTTTCCGTTACTTCCGTTATCATAAGCTTGTATTCTTAAATATTTTGCTCCTCTTATGTCCACTTTTTCAAAGACTGCATTTTGTCCAGGCATAATCACTCTATTGGAATCCGTTTCTGCATTTTTTTGTGTCCAATTTTGAGCTCCACTTGTATAAAATTGGTCTTTATCAGATGTATATATCCATACTTTAACACCATTACCTGCATTAGATGTTTGGTTAATACCCATATATAATGTTAAATATGGATATTTTTCACTATATTCACTAATGTCATAATATAATTCTGATGAGGCATGTGCCCAAATACCATAATCAAATGGATAATATACACCTTCCATTTTTACAGCTAGTTTATTTCCATTAGAATCTTGGTTTATTCTAATTCTGTCATATCTAGTATATGATTCTCTACGATATGGTATACTGTCTTCTGTTAAGACATTTGATAAACGTAAATATTCTCCTTTATTTGGATCTTCTTCACTTGATTGAGTATTCTCTGTTTCTGTCGCTGCAGAAACACTTAATATCATTTCTTTTCCAATATATACTCCTGTAAGAATATATTGTGCGCAAACTAAAATTACTAACAATACAATAAGTCTTGTTAATAATCTTTTTGATGTTTTGCTATTATGATACATAAAATAAATCCTCCTTATATAAAATACTCTACATACATTTCTATTATACCACTTTTTCAATATTATGTAAACATTTTCCATTAAATTTTAGTATTTTTTACCAAAAATATGCATATAAAATGGATAGTTTTGAAAACTATCCATTTTTATTTTACTTTTCCCTATTTCAATTATTTTTTATTTAAGTTGTGTAATTTTATAAAACATCCACCTGCTATAGCAATAGTTGTTGCAAGACCAACCCCTACAAGCGTATTACTTACTCCAGTTTGTGGTAATTTCTCATCTGGTGCTATGTCATTGTTTGTATTATTAGTGTCTGGAATAACTGGTAATTGATTATCATTATCATCAGGTGTTGGATTTGGAACTGGATTATCTGTTCCTTCTTGTATCGTAATGTTTTTATAAACTTGCTTTACACTTAATGGAGAAGTTCCATCTGCTAGTGAAATATTTCTTAATGTGATAAGAAGATTTTTCTTTGTTTCTTCTTTTACTTTAAAAGTTATTTTAAAAATAGTTTCATCATTTTTTCCAAGTCCACTTCTAGTAATTGCTATCTTTCCGTTATTTTCATTATAAGAAGAGCCAACTGCTGGCGTTTCCCAACCATTTTGTCCTTCCATTTTAACTAATGTTAAACTATCTTTGTCATACTCTAAGGTAGCCCCTAAAGAAATAACGCCTCTTTCAGATTGAATATTAGAAATATTGATGTCTACTGTAAATTCGTCACCTTTTTTAAATTCCGTTTTCTCCATTTGCATACTTACATTACAAGTAAATGCTGCATTTACAGTTCCTGCTATACTCATCATAATTATTAATAATAACACTAAACTTAATATTTTCTTCATTGTACTTCTCCTTTTATCATTTTATCTTATTGTACTACACTTTTTATTTTATTTCAAATAGATTAATTAATACTAATTTAATTCTTGCAATATCATTTACTCCAACAGGTTTATTATCTTCCATTTTTCCATCAACATCTGCTGCTTTTAAATAAACATCTGTTAATAAAGTATCTTCAATATAATGCAATTTTACTTTAGCTAAGTCATTTACTGTGATTTGTCCATCACCGTCAACATCTCCAAGTACTGATGCAGTAAATTGTAAAGTCTTTCCTACTTTTACTGCCATACCTGTTGCAATAACATCATTTTCACCTAAAGTCTTTCCTGTTTTGTCTGTAAATATAACTGTATTGTTTTCAACATTTTCTAATGTTACATTTTTCATAAATTCTTTTACAGTTGTTCCTGGAATAATTTTAGCAATCATTCCATTTGCAATTTCATATTTTTCAGAAGTGATTGATTCAGGTAAATCTGGCTCTACTAGCATTTTAACATTAATAGTAGCTACCGCATCATTTGCTAAAATAATACCATCACCACCACTAGCTTTAATTCCTTTTAAATGAATTGTAGTTGACATATCTTCTTGTATGTTTGCTTTTACTTTGAAAGCCATTTTGAAAGCATCTCCCGCTGTTGTAACTGGTGAATTACTATCTACAATAAACTTTCCGTTTGTTTCATTAAAAGATTCATCTTTTAATTCCCATCCATTTTGTGCTATAATTCCAGCATATTCTAAAATATTCTTGTCATATTCTAATTGTGCTTGCATATAACGCATTCCTTTTTCAATATTTTGAAAATTATCCATATGCACTACAATTTCAAAAGCTGTTCCTGGTGTCAATTGATTTAAATTTACAGCCTCACTTGCTGATTTCAATGTAACATCCATAGTACGTGTCGTATTTGCACTTACAAAACTAAATTGTGCTAACAACATTATCATTAGTAGAATACTTGTTACAATTTTTTTGGTTTTCATAAATTAAATCTCTCCCTTTTTTGGTATCTTTGTATAAACATAACAATTACTATTTTAGCACAAAATCTTCTCTTGGTCAACAGATTATGTAAAATATTTCTAATTTTATTTTACATCGTTCTATATTGGTTCCTATCTGCTCTTTCGTCTACTTCCCTATCGAAATCTTTATTCTTATAAAACCAATCTGTTTGTTTATCTACTGGATGCGCTTTTCTATTTTTATCTAATAATACATCAAAGAATGCTGCAAGTGGAATGATAACACCAACAACAGCTATCAAAAGGGATAAATAACTATTCATAGTTCCACTGCCTTCTATAATACTCATGACATTTTGATATAAATAATATCCATAATATAAACCATGTGCTACCAAATAGATACATGCTGATACTAAATTTCTCTTTGCAATAAAGCAAATACAAATAAATGTAACAAATAATAGTACTATTTCCATAGTCATATCCATTGGTACTGCTGCAAATTCTGAACCTAAAGAGTACATAACTGTTGTCATAACTCTAAAGGCCCAAAACATAAAAGCAAACATGGCAATTAACCAACTAGATAAATTCTTCATTTGTTTGCCTCCTATTCTACTTAGGTTTCACTTCGTTATACATTAGTTATCTGTAACTCGCTTCGCTTCGTACAGCTAACTTAATCCACGAAATTGAATTCATCTTCAAATTTTTCTTTGAACATTTCAAATACTTTATTAAGCACTTCTTCATCTTCTACACTAACATAAGATTCTTCTTCTTCTGATTCTGTATCCTCTAATTTAAGAATTACTACCTCTCCAGGTTCTTCTGTTTCTTCCTCTTCTACTGGTAGAAGTACAACATATTCTTCTCCTTCATACTCAATTAAATCTAAAAATTCAAATTCAACTTCATTTCCATCTTCATCATTAAGAACTAATACGTTATCTAATTCCTCTCCTTGATTTTCTGGATTGTTATTTACGTCTTCACTCATTTTTCTACTTTCTCCTCTCGTTTTTTATTATATATATATCTTTTATTGTATTTCTACAATAGTAATATCAATATTATTATTTCAAATTTTTCTAAAACTATACTATTTGTTTTATCTTTTATTTATTTTGTTCTTGCTTCCTCATATATGTCTCTAAAATATATACTGCAGATATGGTATCTACAATTTCTTTTTTCTTATTTTTATTAATATTTAAGTAATTCATTGTCTTATGAGCAGCAACAGTAGTAAGTCTTTCATCAATTGTCTCTATTGCAACTTTAGGAAATCTACATTTTAATTTATGAATAAAATTATTTGTCACTTCCACTCTTTGAGTTTTCGTTCCATTCATATTAATTGGCATTCCTACTACAAAAATGTCGACACTATATTTCTCTAACAATTCTACCAATCTTTTTAATACAATTTTGTCATTTCCATTATGATGAATAGTTTCTAATCCTTGTGCCGTAATTCCTAATTCATCAGTTATTGCTATTCCTACTCGACTATCTCCATAATCAATTCCTAATTTTCTCATTTTTACTACCAATTCTAATCATCTAGTCCAATATAGTTTTTCACCATTTTTTCTAGTAATTCATCTCTTTCTACTTGTCTTATCATATTCCTAGCATCATTATGACTAGTAATATAAGTGGGATCTCCTGATAAAATATATCCAACAATTTGATTAATTGGATTATATCCCTTTTCTTCCAAAGCTTTGTAAACTTCTTTCAAAATTTCTCTTGCTTTGATGTTTTTGTCCTTTTCTACTTTAAAGCTAACTGTTTCATCAGATATCATAATTTTACCTCCTATAAATAATTAATCGTATTTTCATTTTTTGGAGCATTATCTAAATATTCTTCCATCTTTTTAGTTAAACCTTCTAAGGCAGTTCCCTTATAATAGGTGGAGACTACAGTATTAATTCTAGGTTGCACCATTTTAATTTGGTCTTCCTTTATTTCTCGTTCTTCTAACATTTGATTTGTTAATACCTTACCATTCACTAATTTTACTTGTATTGCTTCTAATTTTTGCTTTAATCCTTTCATAAAATCAGCAACAGCATTAATCTCAATTCCAGAAAAGGCTATAGCAAATTTAGGTCCCATATATCTTACAAAAATATATTCTGCTGCTAAATTCTGTTTTGCTATTCTACTCACTTCTGTAACAATTTGATTACCTGCTTCCCTACTATATTTCTGATTAATCTCTTCTAAGTTTGCAATTCTAAATAGGCATACTGTAGAAGTAGTATATTGATTAATAATCTTTTTACCTTCTCCATATAAATATTCTGCAGATTTTAAACTACTATACAAATCATCTCTAACAATGTTTTCAATTACTTGTTGGTTTTCTACTGTTTTTAAAACAGAAACAATATTATTCTTTACAACTTCTAATAGAGTAGTATCAATATTATCAAATTCATGTGGTCTGCTACCTTCAATAATCCAATATCCAATATAAACATTTTCAATATAAAGTGGATAGAACATAGCAGATTTTGCTCTGCCAAATTCCATTTTTTGATAAGGTAATCTTTCTCCTTCTCTTTCTATTGTAACATATTTTGGTGTTGCAGTTTGGATACTATCTTGAAAAATCTCTTCACTTTGTAAATTTCTTAAAGTATCCCAATGTTTTTGATCTACATTGGAAGCTTTTACTACATATTCTGTTCCATTATAAATGACAATAGTTGAATATTTAATTTCATATCTTTCAATTAAAATATCGTTGATTTTTTGAAATTTTTCATCAACAGAAGTAACTTCACTAAGTGTATTCATAAAATCCTGCAATACATTTAGACTGGTTATCTTTTGATTTAAATTATTAAAATTCTGTATTTTCTTATGTATGGACATATTATATACCATCAATAGTCCAATAATTAGTACCAATAATAGGATAACCGCAAGTATCAAAAAATCACCCCTTTTCTATTTTAATTAATAGTTTTTCATTCTATTTAAAGTTTCATTCATTCCATTTGAAAAATTATTTGTCTGATTATTTGCATAATTATTATAGCCACCTGGCGTTGTATAATTTCCATTTCCAATTAAAGGATATACCATACCAGCAAGTTTTGAAAATGCTGCCATGAAATTTTTAGAATATCCACTCAAGCTAATCTTACAATTAATAAGTCCTTCTAAATATCTAGAATAAGCTTGTTCTTCAAATGGTATTGTACAATATGGCACTAAATCTTTATTAAATAATTCTGTCATAAACGACATGGCAGGATCATTATAATATGCCATTCCACCAATAATAATCTTATCTGTAATACTTCTCACTTTTACCAATTTGTTAAGCACTACTCTAATTTTCTCTGGATTTAATACATTTTTTGCTTTTAAGTCTCTTAGGAAAGCAGTAAGTGGTTGAATTGTCAATACATCTAAACTTTGTACTAAATAAATTTCTTGTGCCTCTTTGAAATAACCATAGTTTGTTTCAAAATCACAATCTAATATTACCAAAGAATAATTCTTGATAAGCGTTTCAAGGATATTAGCATAGTCGTTAATGTCTTCATTTTCTCCTGGTAAAGTAGTATACACTGTCAAATTCTTATTTACTTGAATTCCCTTTGGCTCTCCTCTTCTTAAGTTAGCCATTGCACCATAAGCGATCTTTCTTAAATCTTCCTCATTTTCTGTATAGATATAATAAGCATTTTTATTTTGAGTCAAGTCTAAAAGTGCTGTTTTAATTCCTTTTTGTGATAACATTTCAGCTAAATTGTTAACCAAGAAAGACGTTCCATTCTTAGAAGTTCCTACAAAGGCAACTACCTTTTTATCTCTTGTTAGTAGGCCACTTAAATCTGTATTGCTTAAATTATATTTTCCTGTATTTTGCATTGCTTGTGTTGTAGCTGTTCCAAAACTTGGAATAGAACTTGGCTCTGCTTGTCTCATAACATTCTCTTGACTAATCGTTTCTTGGAAAGATTGTATTGGTTGTTGCATTGTATCTACTGGCACATTGTTGTTTGGTTGTTGTCCCATTGTAGTTTGCGTATTTGTACTTTCTTGTGCTATATACATATTCTCGTCATCTAATCCTGGTAAAACCATATCTGAATATGTACTACTTGTACTATTTTGAGGTGTACTTTCTGATGTTTCATCGCCCAATTCAAATAAATTAACCGGTGCTTCTGGTACTATATTCTCATTTACTGAATTAGCTGCTGTATTTTCTGCTTCTGACTTTCTAGGTCTTCCTCTTCTCTTTTTAGGTTCTTCTGCTACTGGTGTAGGAGCTTCTTGTCCTTTTTTAGGTCTGCCTCTTTTCTTTGGTTGTGCAGTTAATACTTCCTGTGTTTCTTCTACTTCTACCTGTGGCATTACAGGTACTGGTTCTTCATCATCAAATCCAGCTATCATAGGAGCTTCTACTGGCTGCGGTGTGGTTGCTGGTGCTGTAATGTCTCCCAAGATATCATCAATGCCTTGTGCTTGTATGTTTTCTTCTGGCATTGGTATCATAGGTTCTTCCATTTTTCTTACATTTGAAGAATTAACAGCTGATGGTATAATTACTGGTTCTGTAATTCTATTTTGGCTTAAATTTTTCTCTATAAATTCTAATTTAGGTTCTTCACTTTTTGTTGATATATTCTTTGCTTTTTTGTCTGGTTTGTTGCCTTTTTGCGCATTTCCATACCCAGTATCTTTTGTTTGCTTTTTAGATACTGTGCCTGTTCCGAAAGAAACTGCTTCTTGATATCTTGGACTATTTGCTTCTAATACAGCTTTTACTCCCAATGGTAAAAATTTTGCAATTAATCTTAATTGTGCATCTGTATATTGACTAGCAATATGTTCAAAACTCTCTACATACTTATCTTCATTTTTTCCTAATTTCTTGTAATGATTTAAGATGTTTTGAATCTCAGTTTCACTAACATCTCCTTCGTTTTCTACTTTATAATCTACATCTTCTGCATCAATACGATAATAAGATTTTGCTTCTTTTTTTCCACGAGGTCTATTTAATAACTCACATACTGTGGTAATACTTCTATCTTTTCCTAAAAGCGCATTATATACACCAATACCAAATAGTTTTACAAGTAATGGTTCTGATTTTTCTCTTCTATCTGCACAAATCAAAATAATTGGAATATCATTTCCTGATTGATTTGTTGCTTCATCACTAATATTGTCCATTTTTTCAAAAATGAACTTATCAATAGCATCATAATTATTATTTGAAAATGGCTCTAAATCTTCACTTATAACAATTCTGTCATAACTTTTATCCCTTTGTAACTCTTTTACAATTGCATTAAAATAATAGACATTTTTTGCTGAGATAATTTCTTTGTAATCTTGTTGATATCTCTTGATGATTGACTCAGAAATGTTTTCATTATTGACTGCAAATAATACTTTCATTCGTTTTAACCCCTCCAACCTCTAACAACGATTGCAAAAATCAATGGCAATACTTGGCAAATTACCATTACTGTGATAATGGCAACAAGCACACCAAAACCTTTATCTTGAACATCTAACTTTCTAATACCAATAACGTAACGATAAATGGCTGCTATAACGATTCCTACAAATCCGAAAGGAATACTATATATTCTTACAATATTTAAAAAATACGCTACCATTCCATAAGTATCATTTCCATAAGCTGCCTGATAATCTTGCATAGATTTCCATGCTTTATCTTTTAATTCTACTAAATTACTAGTTGCTGTCTCTGCTGTTAAAGTGTTATTATTTGTATTGGTAGCATAAACGCTTACTGTTCCGAAAACTACTAAGATAATAAATATGACTGCAATTACTTTCTTCATAAATCAATTGCCCCTTCCTTATTTTGTTCCATAATATTCCTATTTTTCTACTAGCATATATCATACAATAAACTCTTCAAAATAGCAAGGAAAAAACTACAATTTTTTATATAAATATTTCATCCATGTGTAAACCCCATTTGCCCAATTTTTGTCACTTGCATATCTAACATTGACACCTGCTAAAGTCGGTCCATTATAATATGTACCTGCAGCTTTATTGCCATCATAAATTTTAGTTCCCGCTGGATTCAAATAATATTTAGCAAATACTCTAGCTACTAAATCAATTCCTTCTGAATAATCATTAAATTGATAACTACTTTCGTATGGATTTCTATCATAAGCTCCATAACCAAATAAGTTATTTTTGTTGCTTGCTATGCTAGAACCTCCCCAGCCACTTTCATGAATTGCTACTGCTGCTAAGAATACTCCATTGACATTATATTGTTTCTCCGCATAGTAAAAATACTGTGCATTATTTTTGAAAACATTTTTGGTATCTTTTGGCTCGTTTGCAAATATCTTTTTAAATTGTTCTAAAGATAATCCACTTGGCTTATTGAGTGCCATACTAAAGTTTAATCTATTTAATAATTGTTGTCTCGTATATTGGCTTGTACCACTTGTTTCTTCTTTACTACTATTAGGATCTAAATAAGTGAAACATTCTGCTTTTGCCCACCCAGTATAGCTTTGATATTGCACCTGATACCAGTTTTCTTTCTTTTGTAAAAGCTTTACTTGTGTATCTCTATTTAAAGAAATTAATTTATTTGCTTTCTCATTTGCTTGGGTTCTAACAGCAAGCAAACTAGAGGTAACAAAAATGTTATCTCCTACTTTCACCTTATAATTGTTAGCATATGGAGCCGTTCCAATTGCTATCATTTTATTGACAGAAGATTTGGTTACTTTACTTCCTATTTCTTCTTCTGAAATTAACTTTTCACCTTCATAAATCTTCTTGGTATATATTTCTTGTTTTCCGTCTATTCCTTCCTGCATAACTTGTAACATGCCTTTTGGTAATTCCGGATTTTCTATGTATTTCGTAGTATATTCTAAATCTTTTTCCTTCGTAATGATTTCTTCCTTTTTGATACTCTGGCTGTTGTTTGCTATAATTTGTCTAATGTCTAGTTCTTTTTCTATTTCTAAATCCATTGCATAGCTTATGTTAAAAATTAATATCATAGTTATTATCATGTAGAAAATAGCTATCTTTTCTTTAGTTTGTTTTCTCATTTTTTTCACCTAATATTATTGTAATATTTCTGTCGTTTTTTGTCAATTTCATTTTTTGGAAAAAAGCAATAAAAAAAGTGTTATTTATAAAACTCATTAGAGAGCCATTACAGAACTCTCTGTAATAGCCCTCTAATGCTACTCCTCAATGCTAAGATATGTACGTTTTAATTTGCCACATTTATTAAAACCTTTGTGTATCAAGATGTTAACACTATCTCCGATTTTGACTTTTTCATGCAATTCTTTATCATCAAAGCAATATTCTTCACCTTTGTATAAAATATACACATTATATTTGTCATATGCATAGATTCCTGTAGCCCATTTTATTGCACTTTCGTCATAATATTTGTCGACTACTTTTGCGACATCATGTATCGTTTCATACCGCAAAGCAATTTCTTTTTGAATTGCTATACCACACTCTCCCAAAAAACATATAAGAATTGCCGAAACCATACAACATATAATGCTTAGTAAGATATACATATCTCTTTTCCTCCTTCTGCCCTAGTGGCGATGTCATTATATTCTATTAAATATATTTACTCTTAATTATATATTATTTTACATAAAATTGCAAATGAAAGAAAAACGAACTCAAATTAAAAAACAAAAAGTTTCATAATTTGAGTTCATTGCTATTTTGGTACCGATGGTGGGACTCGAACCCACATGGTTTCCCGCTGGATTTTGAATCCAGTGCGTCTGCCAATTCCGCCACATCGGCTTATATTACACATTTTCATATATAAAATATTTAATCTACATTTGCTATCATACCATATATTTTTTTATTTGTCTACACTTTTACTTTGTTTATTTTTTTCGGTCAGGCACGATTAATACTTTTCAAACATATAATTCCTATATATCAGTTTGGAGGTACATTTATGTTATTTCTTTCTCTTGCTAGTTTTGCCACTTTCTTACAATCCGCAGTTTGTCTAGTTGGATACATTTCAAATAATTCCTTATTTCCTGAACCATTAAATAGTGAAGAGGAAAAAAAATATTTGGAGCTTTTAAAAAATGGTGATGAAGAAGCTAGAAACATTTTAATAGAACACAATTTAAGATTAGTTGCTCATATTTCTAAAAAATATAGCTCAACTAACATTGACCAAGATGACTTAATTTCAATTGGCTCTATCGGATTAATTAAAGGAATTAATAGTTTTGATAATTCGAAGGGGATCAAGCTTTCTACTTATATTTCTCGTTGTGTGGAAAATGAAATTTTGATGTTTCTTCGTTCTTCTAAGAAACTCAACTCTGAAGTCTACCTAGAAGATCCTATTGGAAAAGATAAAGATGATAATACTGTAACATTACAAGAAGTATTAGAAAATAGTGATAGGAATATTGAAGATGAAGTTGACTTAAAATTTAAAGTAAAACAACTTTATGAAAAAATGAAAGAAGTTTTAAAATCTCGTGAAAGAACCATTTTGGAGCTTCGTTTTGGATTAGGTGGTCAAAAACCTCAAACACAAAATGAAATTGCAGATAGTATGGGAATTTCTCGTTCTTATGTTTCTAGAATCGAAACCAAAGCTATTGGAAAGTTAGCAAAAGAAATAAAAGAATAGTCTATCAACTATATAAAAGGAGAACGTTTAAATTCGCTCTCCTCTATTTTTTTCTTTGTTCTATAAATACATTTCCTACTTCATCTGTTCGATAAATCTTACTTTCTACCTCTTCCAATCTTTCTATAACCTCTTGATTTGGATGTCCATAGAAGTTATCTTTCCCTACTGAAATAACAGATATTTCTGGTGCTAAAGTCTGTATGAATTTTTTACTACTACTTGTATCAGAGCCATGATGTCCTACTTTTAAAATATTTACCTTGATATCTTTATTCACTTTCAATATTTTTTCTTCTACTTCTTTTTCGCTATCACCTGTAAATAAATAGGTCATATCATCAAATTGCATTTGTATTACAATAGATGCAAGGTTTAAATTCTTAGCTTTATTATCTACCGCTAAAACTTGACATTCTGCTTGTCCTACTTTAAAAGTATCATTTAGCTTTGGAGTAGAAATTGTTAACCCTTTTTCTTTAACTGCATCTAGTACATCTTCAAAAGTCTTAGTATTAGTTTGCACCTTTGGCATATAAATTGTACCTATTTCAAAATTTTTAATAATATTGTCCATTCCACCAATATGGTCTTCATGCGGATGTGTACCAACTAAATAATCAATTTTAGCAATGCCCAAAGTCTCTAAATTTTTTACTAGCATTTCTCCATCATCATTGTTGCCCGCGTCAATCAGCATGGTCTGCTCTTCATTCATAATTAAAATACTATCAGCCTGTCCCACATCAAAAAAATACACTTTTAAATTTTGCTTTGTTTCTGATAGAAAATCTTTCGTAATAGTTGGACCTGTTTTTATTGTTATATTCTGCAAATTTTCTGGTTTTGCAATATTAATAGGCATAGTGTTGCCTACTGTTTCAGTCGTTCCATATTCTATGCCTATAAAAGATAAAATAGTAACAACTATTACAGATAATAAATATATAATTAACTTGCTTTGTCTCTTTATTTTTCTTCCCATAGATTATTTCCACACGTCCTTCATTTTTTGTTCTATTCTATCATTTATCTCTTGTGAAGTATCTATTTCATATTTTCCATTTTGCCATCTTAGTATATTACCTTCTTCAATATTCTCAGGTAAATCCTTTATATTAATGTTCTGCATCTTTCCTGTCTTCCTATTTTCACATACAGCAATATCCCCTTCTATCCTATCTACCACTAATACTTCTTCCATTTTTTCTAGCCTTTCTGCAATTTGTTTTAAGAAATTTTGTATCCAATTTTGAGCAATCGCTCCTAAACTTAAGTCTATATTTCTTTTGTCTTCTAAATCATTTTGTTCTTTTCTTTCCATATGACAACCTCCTTGGTTGCCCCCATATTATTTTGCTTTCTTTTTTAATGGCATAGCTTCATAATTTACTACTTGTACTTCCACCACTCGACTTACAAATTCATCTACTTGATAGTTAATACGAATTTGCCTTTCTTTTTTATTCACTAGTTTATAGTCTTCTAAATTAATCAACACTTGTGTTGTTACATTCATACCTACTGGTAGAGTCTGGTTAAAATTATCATATTGTATAATATTAGTATCATAAATTAAAGGAGCATCTTTTGGCAATTTTATAGTATAAAAATATAATTCTTCTTCTTTCATATTTTCAACTGCTTTATATAGTTCTTCAGTCGCATTTAGATTTGCTACATTTAGACTATTCACTAGTTCCTTTTTCGAAGTTGTTGCCATATAAATTGGCATTTCAAATGGTGTAGTAATTTTACAAAACGCTTCTTTTACTAACTTCAAACTATTTCTCAAATTGTCAATGAACACGTCTATTTCTGTATTTGGTGTAACATTTAATACTTTGTATTTATCTTTTTCTATCTCTCGATGTTTTTCATTATTTAATATCTTTATTTTGGTATTGTCTTCTATCATTCCTCCAAAAACATCAAAATCTTTTAACTCGATAGTCTCAATATTCTCCGAATATTCCATTTTTAATCTATCTAATTCCTTTTGTATTTGTGCTAATTCTTTTTGTTTTAAATCCTTGCTATTTGCTTTCATTAAAATTTTACATGACGTCATAGCATGTTGTACAGCAAAAATGCTATCTACTTCATTTTTAGAAAGCTTTCTTCTTTGTATTTCATCCATTTGCTTTCCTAAGCTTTCAATATCTTCCTCAAATACAAAGCTTTTGCCTATTTTTTCTTTTTCGTTTTTTTCCTCTTCTTCGCCTTCATTTAAGCCTGGTAATTCATCTTTATTCGTAAACTTCCAAAATTCAAAAATGCTCTTTTTATGTAATTCAATTTCATTCAAATAGATATTAGCATTTTTGATTTTTCGTTCTAAATTTATCTTCTTTAACTCTAATGCCTTTTTATCCATTTGCAGATTTTTGACCATTTTCTTTCTGCCATCTAATTTCGTACAAATTTCAATTAAGTCTTCAATAGTATAGTTTTCCTTTGTTTCTTCTGTTTCAGTCTGCTTGTTGGTTTTCTTCTTTTCTTCTTCTATTTCTTTTCTATTTTGATAGCTTTCTACACTTCCTTGATGCTTTTTACGAGTTCCAAAATAATATTTGATTTTCCCAAAGAATGTCTTTTTGCATTCTAGAAAAGTAGCAATTTGGCGTTGTTTCGTTAAATATTCTTCTGTTTGCATTTCTGTTATTTTTTTCAGTTTTTCTAACTCTTCTTGTTCCTCTATTATTTTTTGATCTTCTTGCCCTACTAAAAATTTCTTTTGTTCTACCTGTTCCTTTATAAACATTGGTAAATTAGCATATTCTATTCTTGTACTTTCTTCATATAAAAATTCTAATTCTCCTTGCTTAGAAATAACGGTTTCAAAATGATAATCATTTGATAGTCCTGTTGCTAAAATAAATAATGCTTTTATTAGTTTATACCATTCTATTGCTTGTTCTTTATTTTCTAAAGTAATAACATAATCGCTTTTTATCTCTTCATATACTTTTGTTTTTCCTACTATCTTTAGAGTCATTTTTCCTTTTACATCATACACCTCATAAATATTAGGCCATTCTTTAGTAAAATACCATAAATAATTTTCGATATCAGTTATTTGACTTTGTACTAAATAACGACCAGAATAGTCTTGATGCGTTACTGGTGCAAAAATATAATCTTTTTTTCGTGATTTGCTACATGCAATCTGCTTTTTTAGTAAATAGAAAAAAGCACTATTATTAGTTTCATTTGTTGGAACTAGCATGAAATATTTATTTGAAACGTCTGAATAAAAAATCTGCCAAATGTAATTATGAGAATACTTAATTCCATAAGGAAGTACTTGTTTTAATTTTTCTTGTTCTTCTTCTAACTCTTCAATATCTCCCTCTTGCATTCCATTCAACATTGCTAAAAATGTTGCAAATCTTTCTATATTTTCTTCTGACTTTGTATCTAAATACGCTCCTATCGGCGCAGCCATTTTATATTTTTGATTCAAATCTGCTAATCTATGTGTTGGTGCTAACAAAATTTGGATATCACAAACTGGAATATATTGGTATACTTTGTAACTTGTATCATCATAAGATTTAGCTGGTCTATAATTAATTGGTTCAAATTCCTTCAAAATTTTGGGTATTCTTGTTAAATTAAGTCCTAAATAATCTAATTTCTTTTTTATCTTTTCTTGATTTTCTTCTGTACTTTTAGGCATTGTAAGTCCCTTCTCCTATTTCTATTTTAACTTTAATCCGCTTTCATATATTTCCTTTTGCAAAGTATATCATAAAAATCAATTACTTTACAACACATTTTCAAGAATTTGGCGTTCTTAACATAATATGTACTTATGATTCTCTAGTCCAAGCAAAAGGAGCCATCAATAAGGGCTCCTTTAAATAATATTTATTTATATTCTTCTATTTCCTTTTTCACTTTACTAATAAATTCATCAATTCCTATCTGTCCAATATCTCCTTCCACTCTTGAACGAACACCAACGCTATTGCCCTCAACTTCTTTATCTCCCAAAATTAACATATATGGTATTTTTTGAAGTTGTGCTTCACGTATTTTGTAGCCAATTTTTTCTTGTCTCTCATCCACTTCTACACGAATTCCGGCTTTATCTAGTTC
>CAJUSU010000009.1:0-17400 GCA_910589185.1 uncultured Clostridia bacterium | reverse complement strand
TTTATGGCTATCTGCAATAGGAAGTAATCTTACTTGTACTGGTGAAAGCCATGTTGGGAATGCACCTGCATAATGTTCTGTTAAAATACCAATAAATCTTTCAAAAGAACCAAATAATGCTCTGTGTATCATAATTGGAGTTTTCTTTTCACCATCTGTATCAATATAGCTTAAATTAAATCTTAATGGTAATTGGAAGTCTACTTGTACAGTTCCCATTTGCCACTCTCTTCCTAAACAGTCCTTCATTTTAATATCAATCTTAGGGCCATAGAATGCTCCATCACCTTCATTGATACGATAATTGTCTTTTCCACAAATTTCATCTAACACATCTTTTAAGTCTGCTTCTGCTTTATCCCATAAACTTAATTCACCCATGTAGTCATCTGGTCTAGTAGATAGAGTTAAAATGAAGTCTAAACCAAAAATACTATATAGCTTTTTCGCAATTTCTAAAATTTCTTTAATCTCATCTTTAATTTGAGATTCCATTACATAATTGTGAGAATCATCTTGTCTAAACATTCTTACTCTAAATAGTCCGTTTAATTGACCAGATTTTTCATTTCTATGAATAACATCAATATCACTAAAACGAAGTGGTAAGTCTTTGTAACTTCTTAGTTTGCTTTGATAAATTTTGATAGAGTTTGGACAGTTCATTGGCTTTAATGCTTGTTCGTTTCCATCAGCGTCTGTTAATACAAACATATCCTCTTTATAATGGTCCCAATGTCCTGAAGTCTTCCATAGTACACTACTATTTAATTGTGGACCAGAAAATTCTTGATATCCTCTTTTTTTATGTTCTTTTCTCCATAAGTCAATTAGCACATTCATCATTGTAAAGCCTTTTGGCATCCAATAAGCCATACCCGGCGCAGTTTCATCAAAGAAGAATAAATCTAATTCTTTTCCTAATTTCCTATGATCTCTTTTCTTTGCTTCTTCTAACATGAATAGATATTCTTCTAACATACTAGCTTTAGGGAAAGAAATTCCATAAATTCTTTGAAGAGTTTGCTTTGTTTCATCACCTCTCCAATAAGCTGATGAAGAATTTAATAATTTGAAAGCTTTTACTGCTCCTGTACTCATAATATGTGGTCCTGCACATAACTCTTTAAATTCTCCTTGGTCATAAAAACTAATTTCTTCACCCTCTGGTAATTCCTCAATCAATTCAACTTTATATGGCTCTTTTCTTTCTTCCATTAGTTTGATAGCTTCACTTCTTGGAAGAGTATATCTTGTAAGTTCTAAATTTTCTTTCACAATCTTTTTCATTTCTTCTTCAATTTTTGCTAAGTCTTCTTCTGTAAATGGTTTTTCTACATCAAAGTCATAATAGAAACCATTATCAATAGAAGGTCCTATTGTTAGTTTCGCATTATCTCCATAAAGCCTTTTTACAGCCTGTGCCATAATATGTGAAGTTGTATGCCAAAATGCTTTTTTACCTTCTTCATTATCAAAAGTCATAATTTCTAATTTACAATCTTCGTTAATTGTTGTTCTTAAATCTTTCACTTCTCCATTGATTTTTCCAGCCATCGCATTTCTAGCTAGACCTTCACTAATTTGTTTTGCCACTTCTAAAATAGAACTACCTTCTTGTACTTCTATTTTTGAACCATCTTTTAATTCTACTTTTACCATATTTTTTCCTCCTTGTCATGTTGGGGATGTTCCTTTTTCTGACACTTTTGTCATATTGGGGACACACCTTAGTAAAATCATTTATTACCAATAAAAAACTCCTTTTAACTAATTACTTAGTTAAAAGGAGTGCTTATTTACACGGTTCCATCCCTTAATTTTACTTTATTTTCTTTAACGCAGATTTTACGCCTAGTTTTTTGCTAGGAACAAATGAGGTAGTTTTTCAAATCTGTTTTTGTAAATTAGCTTTCAGCTGGTAACTAATTCTCTCTTTCCACAACCTTGATTTTACTCTGTCTCATTTTTGTCTTTTCTTATTTCAGCTATTATTTATTATACTCGTGTTTTTACTCTTAGTCAATAGTTATTGTAAAAGTTTTACAATTTCCTCTTTTGATTGAACACCAACTGTTCTTCCTGCTTCTACTCCATCTTTTAACACTACGAAAGTTGGAATACTCATAACTCCATATT
The DNA here is from genome assembly GCA_910589185.1 of uncultured Clostridia bacterium. GTDB lineage: Bacteria > Bacillota > Clostridia > TANB77 > CAG-508 > CAG-273. The sequence goes on along the minus strand of CAJUSU010000009.1, from coordinate 15,261 downwards.
TTTCAGCTAAATTTGGACATTCATCAATATTAACTTTTCCTACCTTAATAGAAGTGTTCATACTTTCCGCAATTTCATCTACTACTGGTGACATCATTCTACATGGTCCACACCAAGTTGCCCAAAAATCTAGTAAGACTGGCATTCTTGAGCCTAAAATCTCCTTTTCAAAATTCTCATTGTTTACTGTTATTACTGACATTTTTCATCTCTCCTTCTCTTTATTATTTTATACTATTTTTATTATAATATTCTACTTTTTTAATACTGTCAACCCTGCTTTTGCTCCTTCATAAACTGCTTTACTAATTTGAAGTAAGCCTCCTGTGCAGTCTCCGCAAGCAAATAACCCTGGTATTGTCGTTTCCATATTTTCATTAACAGCAATATGATTATTCTCTATTCTTGCTCCAATTTTTCTAGCTAAATCATTACTTGAAGCAGTACCTACTGCTACAAATACGCCATGTACTTTTCTTTTCGTATTATCTTCAAATTCTATTTCTGCTAGCTTATCTTCCCCTCTAAATTCTCTAATTTTTCTATTATCAATTTCTACTTCCACATCTCTATTTTCTATCATTTCTTCGCCATTTGTTAAAATAGATACAGACCCTACTACTGGTTTTAATTGTTCCATTTCGTGAATTGCATAATTGCCATTTCCTAAAACCACTACATCTTTGCCTTTAAAGAAAAATGCATCACAAATAGCGCAATAGCTAACTCCCTTACCTTCAAATTCTTGAATTCCTTTAATATTAGGAGTTACTCGATTGGTACCTGTTGCTAGAATAACAGATTTTGCAGTATATTGTGAATTAACTGTTTCTACTTCAAAGTTTTCCAAATAATTGAGTGCCACTACTTCATCTTCTATTATTTCTACTCCTAATGTTTTTGCTTGCTCTATTCCATTTTGATAAAGTTCTTTTCCTGAAATTCCTTTTGGAAATCCATAATAGTTGTCTATTTTTTCTGTTTTACCTAGAGCCCCATTTCCTTTGGAAATAACAAGTACTGATAATTTTCTACGTTTAGCATATAGCGAAGCCGAAATTCCTGCAGGCCCGCTTCCCACGATGATTACATCATATACCATATTCATCTACTCCTTTTTATGATATCATCTAATTGTAACTATATTTCATTTTTTTGTTTTTATTCTATCACATCATACATATTTTGAAAACTATAACCTTGCTCTTTTAAATATTTTATCACATCTGGTAATGTTTTAGCTGTTAAATCTTTATTTGGTGCATCATGCATTAAAATTACTAAGCTCTTTTTTCCTTTGCTTGTTGCTTTCAAATTCTGCATAATAGCTTGTTTTGTTTCTGCACCATCTGAATCATTGGTTAAGCAATTCCAGTCTAAATAGGAAATACCTTTTTCCTGAAACTTCTTTTTAGCTTTTTGTTTTAGTTTATCATAATATCCACCTACCGAACCACCCGGAAAACGGAAAATATTGGACTGATAATTACTATCCCCTAATGCTTCTTGTATTAGCTTATTCGTTTTATTGTACTCTTCTAGCGGTTTATTCTTATTAGCATATACCTTAGAATAAACATGAGAATAACTATGATTTGCAATATAATGCCCTTCTTCTCGCTCTCGTCTTAATACTCCAGGGTTTGCTTTCACCATAGTTCCTAGTACAAAAAAAGTTGCTTTTATATCTTCTTTTTTTAATACGTCTAATATTTTTGGTGTAACGTTACTGGAAGGACCATCATCAAAGGTAAGAAATGCTACCTTTTCTTTGCTATCATAAATATTATCGATTGCTTTTAATTGTTCTTTTGTTAAACCTTTGTAGGTAGTATCTTGTTGATTGCTATTTGAGTCTTTTATCTCTTTATTTTGCTGAGTATTCTGCTCCTCCTTATTCTCTTGTGCCAATTTCTGCTCTTTTTGCTTTGCCACATATTCTGCCGTTTTTATTCCACCAAAAATAGCTATACCAATCACGATAATCGCTATTAGTATAGTCCAAAAAATCCATTTTTTACTTTTCTTTTTCTCAAAACTTTCAATATCGTATACAATCATAAAAAACACCTTAAATCGACAATTTTCTTATATAGTATATACTATTCATAAAAAAATTAATAGTCAATTTAAGGTATTTTTTTATATTATGGATTTTTATTTACACTTCATCTTTCGTAGTATTAATCTTAAACAATTTAAACAATTCCACGACCACAATTGGAACAAATATTAAAACTATAACTTCAATAATATTCATTACTGGTAATACTGGAATGCTGAAAATGTTTCTTAATGCAGGTACAATTAGTATCACTAGCATCAATAGCGCTGAAGCCAAATTTGCTAAAATTAATTTGCGATTACTGAAAATTCCTGTTTTAAAAATAGACTTTTTATTATTTCTAATGTTAAATACATGAACTAGCTCCGAAAGTGCTAAAACTGTAAATGCCATAGTTTGCCCTATTTCCACTCTTACTTCTTCCTCTGATAAAGTTCTAATCACACCTTCGCTATCAGTTACTTCTACCATTGGTAATTGGTCCACTGGTGTCGCTAAACCAATAATAAAGGCAACAAGTGTAATAAGTCCAATCATCATTCCTTGATAAATGACTCTCCATGTCATTCCTTTAGTGAATACACCTTGCTTTGGCTTGATTGGCTTTCTATCCATAATATCTTTTTCTGCGGGGTCTACCGCTAAAGCAAGTGCTGGTAAAGAGTCCGTTACTAAGTTAATCCATAAAATATGAATCGGAAGTAGTGGTACAATTAAATTTACATCTATCTGGAACCATTTACTAAGTAATGGAGTAATTAATATTGCAACAAATAAGATAATGATTTCTCCTACATTGCTAGATAATAGAAATTGGATTGCTTTTAATATGTTGTCATAAATACGTCTACCTTCTTCTACTGAAGATACAATAGTTGCAAAATTGTCATCTGTTAAAATAACATCTGCCGCTTCTTTTGCCACATCAGTTCCTACAACACCCATAGCGCAGCCAATATCAGCTGTTTTCAAGGCTGGTGCATCATTGACACCATCACCCGTCATGGCTACAATTTCTCCATTTTCTTTCCATGCCTTGACAATTCGTACTTTATGTTCAGGAGATACTCTAGCATACACACTATATTTCCTTACATTTGCAATTAAGTCTTGGTCAGACATTTCCTCTAGTTCTGCCCCTGTAATTGCTTCTTCTTCACTTTCTAAAATGCCTAATGCTTTGGCAATTGCAATAGCTGTGGCCTTGTGGTCACCTGTAATCATAACAGTTTTAATACCCGCTCTTTTACATTTTGCAACCGCGTCTTTTACTTCTTCTCTTGGTGGGTCTATCATTCCTACCATTCCAACATAGATTAAATCACTTTCTATCGTTTTCATTTCTTCATCTGTTGGCTCATGGTCTATTTCTTTATATCCCATAGCAAGTACACGAAGAGCATCTTTTGCCATTGCTTCATTTTGCTTTGTAATTTCTTGTTTGAAACTCTCTAAATCTTGCTTCACTTCGTTATTTATCACATAGCTATCACATCTTGCTAATAATTCGTCTACTCCGCCTTTTGTGTATACTACATATTTATCAGTTAACTTGTGAACTGTTGTCATTAACTTTCTTTCTGAATCAAATGGTAATTCTTTTACGCGTGGGTATTGTTCTAACACTGCTGGCTGAAAATCTAAGTTAAAAGCCATATCAATTAAAGCTGTTTCTGTTGGATCTCCTGTTAAAGTTTTATCTGACGCAACTTTTGTATCATTGCAAAACATGCTAATATATACTAATCTTTCTAGTTCTTCAGTAGTTTCATTTGTATTGACGTTTTCTATTTCTACTAATTGGTTATTATAGAATAACTTTTTAACTGTCATTTTGTTTTGTGTCAAAGTTCCTGTCTTATCTGAACAAATAACCGTTGTACTTCCCAAAGTCTCTACTGCTGGCAACTTTTTCACAATGGCATGCTTTTTTACCATTCTTTGTACACCAATCGCAAGAACAATGGTAGATACAGCAGCTAATCCTTCTGGTATTGCTGCCACTGCTAAGCTAACCGCTGTCATAAACATATCCATTGGGTCTTTTCCATAAAGTAAACCAATTCCAAAAATGAAAACACAAATCACAATGGCAGCTATTCCCAATACTTTTCCTAGCTTATTTAACTTTTGTTGAAGTGGAGTCTCTGTATCTTCTACCTCGTTAATCATTCCTGCAATTTTTCCCACTTCTGTTGTCATTCCTGTTTCTACAACAATTCCTTTTCCTCTACCATAAGTAATTAGGCTTGAAGAAAATAGCATATTGGTTCTATCTCCAATTCCTACTTTTTCTTTCTCTATTACTAGTGTATTTTTCTCTACTGGAACAGACTCACCTGTTAAAGAGGCTTCTTGTGATTTTAAATTCACTGCTTCTATAATTCTCAAATCTGCAGGAACATAATCTCCTGTATCTAGCACCACAATATCTCCTGGTACTAATTCTTTAGAAGGCTCTACTGTTATATTCCCGACTGCGCATTACTTTCACAACATGAGAACTTAATTTCTGTAAAGCTTCTAGTGATTTTTCCGCTTTATTCTCTTGAGCAACACCAATAATAGCATTGACAATAACCACGATTAAAATAATAATGGAATCTGTAATTCCTTCTCCTTCATAATAGCCAACTACTCCTGAAATAATAGCTGCTATAATTAAAATAATAATCATAAAATCTTTAAATTGTTCTAAAAATTTCACAAATAAACTCTTTTTCTTTTTGGTTGCTAGTTCATTTAATCCATAAATTTCTCTGTTTTTTGCAACTTGTTCTTCTGATAATCCTTGTGTTTCTTCTACTTGAAATTTTTGCTCTGTTTCTTCTACAGACTGATTAAACCACTCTTTTCTGTTTTCTTCCATTCGTATCCTCCTCATTTTATTATTTTGCCCTTTGTATTTTATATTTATTCTTTCGTCATATATTCTTCTAAATTCACATCAGACATTCTTTCAATAAAAGCATCTAATTTATCTAGTGGTATAATGTTTTTTCCAGTTTCGTCAGACACCTGTTGATGTTTTTTAGATCCCTCAATTTCTTTTCTTATTTTCTCTGCTAATGGTTGCTTTAATACAATGTGATACTTTCCTTCCAAATATTCATTAGTTTGGTCATAACTTGTATATAAATCCTTTGTAAATTGATGATAATTTGTACTTTCTATAAACTCTTTACTATAAAATTCTGTATAGAATATTTTATCCGCCACTAAGTGTAATAACACACCTCTATCATAATCTGTTTTGATTTTATTTTCTTTTAAAAATCTATTCAAATCCACTTTTGCTTCTAAATGATCCCATAACGCTTCTGTTTGAACGGGTATCGTATAGTGACTAATTTCTTTTGGTTTTACAAAATCTGGCGCAATACTCCCTTCTATAAATGCTTCTTTATCTTCTATTTTATGTTTTTCTGTATATCGTTTTGCTATTGCTAAATGAATTTGAAATGATGGCATAATCTTCACTCCTTTTTTGTTTCACATTATATCTCAACAATTTATTTCTTTCAAGCACTTTTCTTTTTCTTATAAATAGTTTATAATTTAGTCATTAGGAGGATTTTTATGTATATAAAAGATTTCGTGAAAAAATTATTACCGATTCAAAATTTGGATAATCTTTATGTAGTTGCAGATTTTGATAGAACTATTACCGCAGGAAGTAGTTTAACTTCTTGGTCTGTATTAGCAGATACAAATTTAGTCCCTGAAGAATATTCTATAGAAAGACATCGCCTTTATGAGATTTATCGTCCTATCGAAGTGAATACCTCTCTTCCTTTTAAGTATCGTATGAAAATGATGGATGAATGGTTTAGAGCTCATATACAATTATTTGTAACATACAAAATGACAGAAGAAGCATTTGAAAAAGCTGCTACTGATTTACGAGTTATGGAATTTCGTACAGGTGCTCAAGAATTTCTAAAATTCCTATATGAAAATCATATTCCATTAATTATTATTAGTGCAGGTATTGGAAATTTTATTGAAGCATTTTTGAAAAATTATGATTGTTATTTTGATAACATATATGTAAGTAGTAATAAAGTATTATTTGAAAATGGAATTGCTGTTGGTGTTGGAGAAAATGTGATTCATAGCTTTAATAAAAATGAAGTTTCACTTCCTCCAAAAGTAAAAGATAAACTAAAAAGACGTAATCAAGTACTTCTATTAGGTGACCAAACCTCAGACTTAAATATGGTAAATAAAAGCTTACATGACAGTGTTATCACAATTGGTTTTGAACCTGATGATCCTAATGATCCTTGCAATTCTTTAGAAGATTTCCAAGCAGGTTTTGATATTGTTTGTGAACCCCATGAAAACTATATTGATTTAAAGAAAATATTATTTTAATAGGATAAAAGAAAAATGATATTGGTTTTTAGCCAATATCATTTTTATGTTGACTCTTTATATGCAAAAGCCTGGAGCCACGCCATAAGTATTGTATGAATAGTTTCCAACATTGCTGTTAACTCCCTTGTCGGTGACAAAACAGAAACTACCGCTATCTGAGTAATGAGGTGAACGAAGCCACCAGTGTTTTGCACTGTCATTGTTGTATTTAACACGATTTGTGCTCGTAGAATTATATGCTTCTATTGCGTTATTTTTATAGTACAAATATTGTTCTCCTTCTTTTGTTATAGCATATCCTTTTGTATCTCCCCCGTTATATCCGTCTTTTAATACTTCACTTGCAGATAGTAACCATAAATAGTCATCACTTGTTGTTACGCTACTTGCACTATTACATGTTTTAATATACTTCTTCTTTACTTGTTTAATATAACTATTATTACTTAATTGTCCCCTTCCACTTGAGCCTTCTAAGAATGTTCTCATCTCTGTCGCTGCCCATCCATTTGCATTGGTTGAAGTATTACTGTCTGTTCCATTCATATTATGTGTTCCTAAACAATCTAAGAATTCAAAACTGATGCTTGCCTTTTCATGATTTCCACCATATACTGTTTTATCTATTAAATCATCATGTTTAAATCCTAGCACTCTTACTCTTCTTGCTTCTCCGTTATACTCTACTTCAAAAATATCACCTGGTTTTATTGTATATCTTTTTCCGTCCACTGTTACTTTTACTTCTTCTGTCTCACTTGTGATAGCATCGTCTTTTGCAATTTCTTGGGCTATTTTTTCAATCGTTTCCCAATCTGATTTGATATTTTCAATTGACACATCTGTTGGAGTACTTGTTCCTCCATTTATGGTTCCATTCAAATATTCGTTTAGCATATTATCAATGGAATTCATATATTCTTGTTCATTTTTTATCGCTTGATTTGTCTTGTCTTTGGCTTCTTGTGCTTTCTTAAAAATACTATTATCTCCCATCGTGTACATTATCGTTATTCCAGCTAAGATTAACAACACTACTATAGTTACTATTAGAGCTACTAGTGTGATGCCTATTTCTTTTCTTAATTTTTGTTTCATTTTTATTTTTTCCTCCTTTTTCTTTAGTATCTACTTCATTTGTCTTTTTATACTAATTTTTGTTTTGCATAACATTTTGTTATATTTTATCAATTTATGTCATAATATGTCAATAAATCATTTAAAAATTTTAACGATAAAAAACTACAATTTCTAAATAATTCTATCATTCAGAAATTGTAGTTTTCATTCTAATTATATTTATTTCAATTTTGTAAACACTTGCATAATTTTTCCTACTGCAAGTACTATTTTATCACTTTTCTTAGTTGCAATCGTTTTAAAATATGCTTTTCCTCCCACAGTCAATGCTGAAATAAAAGACGTTACTAAAATACTTGCTAACAAAGCATTCATATGACATTCTATCGTTAAATATACTGTTAAAGTTGCACCTAAGCCACCGGCTGACAATACCACAAATATCTCCTACAATATCATTACAAACACTTGAGACTTTTGTACTATTCTTTAATAAATTAATACATGCTGTTGCTTCTTTTATCTTTTTCGAGCTCATAGCATGAAAAGGCGCTTCTTCTGCTGTCAAGGTAGCAACACCAATCATATCAAATAATATACCAATTCCAATAACAATGAGAATAATTACGAATAAAACAATGACATTAATGTCTGATAATAAAGACGATAGTCCACTAAATATTGCTGATAAAATGAATGAAATAATAAATACTTGAATAATCCATTTATCTTTCAATTAAATCTTCACTCTTTCTTCAAAAGTTTTTATAAAAAATCATGGTATCTCACAAATTAATTTTACGGCTTAGGTCGAGTTGAATTTCTCTACTTTTCACCTTAGGTTACCCATGGGCGATTTCTCTTTCAGAAAAGTAATTAAGTGTTACCAGCTTAATGACTCGATTGCCACTTAGTCCGTACCTTAATCCTTGTGATATTAACACTCTAGAGGTTTTCCCTAACACATATAAGAATAATACTTATTCGCTTTTGCAATAATATTTTCAAAACAGATTACGCTATCCCATATTATCACTCACGACATGCGCTTTATTTTTATTTGCAATCGACAAAAGGAATTTCATTGTATGCCATTACAACTTTCCTTAAATCTTAAATTATATACCCACCCTCATCTGGGCGAAGAAAGCAGAATATATAAAGTGCTTTTCACACAATTAGTGGATTTTTAGCCCCACCTTCATATTATTTATGCGACTAGAATAATGCACCACAAGATCTATTATACTATAGTTTCCTTTTTTTGTCAAATACATTTCCAAAATTTCTCATTTTTTATTTTTCTCATGTCTTGTAATAATTGAAATATCAGTAAAAATGTGGTAAAATTAATATATTATACTTTTTTAGGAGGAAAAAACGGTGAAAACAATAAGACCAGCAAAAAACAGAAGGGCATTGTCAGAGTGGCTTCGGGTTCCTAAAGAGGAATTAGAACGTACCAATCTGATGTTGTCAACCGTCAATGCCGAGCCCATTGATGAAATGTGGAAATGGCTTCAGCCCCAAATGATATTCGTCATTCAAATGCATGCTTTGGGCACAAGATGTTTTGGAGCTACCACTCATCTTACGGTGAAAAAAATTGACGTATTAGAAGCAGCAAGAAACAAAACCAAAGCCCTTATTCTTTCTGAGGAACCAACTTACAGCGAGAAAGTAAAAATTGTAAGCAAGCTCATCAATCGATCTGACATCATTGCCATGGAGGTTCTGCCCAACGAGGAAAATCTTGTAGACCAAGCAAATCTCTATCATATCTGGGTAGCTGAAAAATCTCAATTTCCCTTTAGCATCATAGACACTACTATCCTCCCCGAAGGAAAAGAATGGGAAAGCGAAATTGTAGACGGCTTAGACATTGAATTCATGGTTCATACCAAACGGTACGAAAAAGGCAAGGCAGCATATCTGTATGTTCGGAGAAAAGACGGAAAAGAACTCTGTTGGAGAGAAAAACAAAAACTGAAAAATGAACTTCAATATGAGGGCATAACTGCAGTAGAAATCATCTCTAAGCATGGTATCAACAAACCCACATGCCTTCTGTGTTTGTCTCTGGGCTTCACTCTTGACTTTGGACTTCACACACGATAGTATTTTATTCGTTTTTCCACAAACGGTTATCTAAGTTATATAACCAGAAGAGGTGCTTAGGAAGTAAAATTCCCAAGCACCCCTTCTTTATTTTAACTAATTATACACTTAATCTATTCTCCACAATTGAAATTTACCGGTGATTTCATCTACTTCTTTTGTATCCCCATATATAATAGCTCCCATATACTCTAACTTATCATTTTCTTTTGATTGAATTGAATTGACTAGTTCTTCATCTGTTCTAGTATCTAATATATCTTTTGGATAATCTGCAACTAATAAATTTGGATTACTTTTTGCCATCTCTATTGCAATCTTAAGTTTCCCAGCTTTTACCTTAGTTATAATAAAAGGAAATTGACTAATTCCTAAATGATTTATTCCTGACTTATCCATGATAATTGGCTGTCCCATAATTTCATTATTCGAATATTTACCAATAGATATAGCAAGATGTCCTATTACATTAAGCGCTATACTTGGCTCAACATTACTAGCTATAATTCCTACAATTTTCTTATCTTCATAATTCATATTCTTTATCTCCTTTATTTAATCATATTCTTATTTTTCAAATAAAGGAGATAAAACATTTTCTAGCACTTCTATTTTTGCCCATAGCTCTCCTCCATGCATCTTCCTTGAATATCTAAGCACTTTTTTCCTCCTATTTCTTGAAATAAAAAAATCAACTTTTAAAAAGTTGATTACTAATATACATATAATGGAGCAGGTAGCGGGAATCGAACCCGCATAGCCAGCTTGGAAGGCTGGAATTCTACCATTGAACTACACCTGCATTTCGTTTGAACAAGTATTATTATAAATGCTATATTTCATTTTGTCAAGAACTTTTTTGAATTTTTTTATTTTTTTTGCATACCTTTTATCAAACGAAAAGGTGGTTTTCTATGAAGTTTTTATTTGACTATTGTAAAGGTATTTTGATTGGCAGTGGCGCTATTCTTCCTCGGCATTAGCAGTGGTGTCTTTTGTGTTATTTTTGGCATTTATGAAAAATTAGTTGGCAGTGTATTAAATTTATTCAAGGATTTTAAGAAAAACTTTCTGTTTCTTCTTCCTATTGTTTTAGGTGGAATAACAGGAGTCTTTTTAGTAGGCAAAATTTTAAATTTTCTTTTTGCAAGTTATCCAATGCCAACCAGTTTTTGTTTTATTGGCTTAATATGTGGTTCTCTTCCTATTCTTTTTAAACAAGCTAATCAGAAAAAAGGTTTCCGACTTCATTATAGTATTTTCTTACTTGCTGCTTTCGGTATTGGGCTCTTGTCTATTAGGTTAGAAACTGTTTTACCCTCTCTTATTCAAGTAGATAGCAGTAACATTTCTTTTTTCTATTTTGTATTAGCTGGATTTGCCATGTCTATTGGCATTGTTGTTCCGGGAGTGAGCAGTACTGTTATTCTCATGTGCTTAGGTGTATATTCACATTACCTCAATGCTGTTGCTACTGCTAACCTTGCTATTTTGTTTCCAATGGGAATAGGAATTTTACTAGGAAGTATCTTATTTTTGAAAATCATTCAATTTTTATTAGAAAGGTATTACTCTCAAACATTTTATGCCATTATTGGATTTGTGTTAGGCTCTATTTTTGTGCTTTATCCGGGTATAAAATTTACTGGTCAAGGCATTTTATCTATTCTTCTCTTTGTAGTTAGTTTTTGCATTGGTTTGGCTTTTGAAAAGTTGGATAGCTCTCGTTAAATATTTCAATAAAAAAAGTGTGTGGCAAAATTAGTTTTTCTTGCTACACACTTTTTTATTCAATTTATTCTGTCCTCAAAGCCTCCACTGGATCCTTCTTACTAGCTACTTTGGCAGGAATTAAACCTGCTATTATCGTTAATATTAAACTAATTAATACTAGCCCTACCATATGTGTTACCTTTAAAGTTGTATGGATAGACACCTCTGTCGCAGCTAGAATAATCGAGTTAATTGGAATAGTCATTAGCATGGTAATTCCCACTCCCATAAGACCTGCAATTAAACCAATAATAAATGTTTCTGCATTAAATACTCTTGAAATATCTCTTTTTGAAGCACCTATTGCTCTTAATATTCCTATCTCCTTCGTTCTCTCTAATACTGAAATGTATGTGATAATACCAATCATAATAGAAGAAACTACCAAAGAGATACTAACAAATCCAATGAGCGCAAAACTAATAGCATCAATAATTTGTGTAATTGATTTCATCATGGTACCCACTAAATCTGTATAATTAATCACATTTTCCTCTTTTCCATCATCTCTTTGTTTTTGATTATAGTCTTCTATCGCTTTGCTAATGTTCTCTTTGCTTTCAAAATTCTTTGGATAAATAGAAATAGAAGTTGGTTTTTCTAAATCAATAGCACCTAATGTTTTTAGGTTATTTTCATAAGTCGCATTTTGATTTTCTGTATAAGTCTGCATTACCTTTGCAATCTCTTCACTACTCATTTTGCTAATTGCTAGTTTTTGCTCATTACTTAAATCATTAAAGTTAAACTCTTTCTTTTCCCCTTCTTTTGGGAATTTAAGTCCTGTAAATACATTGACATCTTTCTTTTCCTTCTGCTCTTTCACGATTTTGGCTTCATTTGTCTTGTTAATGACATATTCTTTTAATTCTTTTATATATCCAATTCCTGTGTCCATAGCCATTGCCGTGCTTTGCTTATTCTGTTTGATAATACCCACTACTTTAATACTTTCACAGTCTTTCAATTTCTTCTTCATGTAGTCTGTATCTTCACTTTTATCAATCCATAAACCTTTTTCTTTTTGATAATAGTCAGAATCTAAGACTAATTTAAAAGACAAATCTAGTAAATCTTTGTAAGTATAGGAGATTTCTGGCTCTTCTTCTATCTTTTCTCCCTTTTTTGCTTTTTCCCATCTCTTTGTCAATTCTTCTTGGCTCTTTAGACCTAATGTATATAACGTATAGTCATCAATTTCATAATTACTATTCACAATTAACACAACTTCATCATATTTCTCTGGCCATTTTCCTTCCACCATATCATATTGTGATTGCAATAGTTCTTTATTATCTAGCATTTCCGTCCATACATTAGTATTCATAATGTTCATAGAACTTCCACCCATCATTGCCATAGGCGAATTCTGCTGAGCCTCTTGCATTGCTCCCATTCCCATACTATCCATAACTGTACTAGGGTTCACACGCACAATACCATCTTTGGTATCTTCTTTGTACAAATTCAAATCTAAGTTATAGTTGTACTTAATACTATTACTATTTTTCGCGATTTCATTATCTTCTTGTTCCAAGAACTTCTTTAATTCTGCCAAATTGTTATTATCCATTTTATTAGAAAGAGTTGTCATCATTTCTGACATAACATTACGAGAATAAATTTTTCCTTCTTCTCTTTGCTTGTCTTCCGCTTCCATTGACATCATCTTTTCTATCATACTAGCAGTGTCAATTACAGCCTCTTCAATCGTAATTGGATAAGAAGATAACGTGTCTTCTTCTACTTTTGCAATGTAGTTTCTCATTCCAGTAGAAATAGCAAGAATTAGGGCAATACCAATAATTCCTATACTTCCCGCAAAAGAAGTAAGTAAGGTTCTTCCCTTTTTCGTTAGCAAGTTGTTCAAACTTAAGTTCAAAGCAGTAAAAAACTTCATAGAAGTACGTCTTGTTTCTTTACTATCATTAATTTCTTGCTTTTCTGGTTTGTATGGGTTAGTATCATCTAGCATTGTTCCGTCTGTAATTCTAATAATTCTAGTAGAATATTCTTCTGCCAAATCTGGATTGTGGGTTACCATGATAACTAACTTATCTTTTGCGATTTTCTTCAAAATCTCCATAACCTGTTTGCTGGTTTCTGTATCTAAGGCTCCTGTTGGTTCATCTGCCAAAATAATCTCTGGGTTATTCACAATTGCTCTTGCGATTGCCACCCTTTGCATTTGACCACCAGATAATTGATTTGGCTTTTTATATACTTGCTCTTTTAATCCCACTTCTTCCAAAGCCTTAATCGCTCTTTCTTTTCTCTCTTTTTTACCAACACCTGATAAGGTTAATGCAAGTTCTACATTTGAAAGAACTGTTTGATGTGGAATTAAGTTATAGTTTTGAAATACAAATCCAACAGAATAATTACGGTAAGCATCCCAGTCCCTATCTTTAAACTCTTTAGTAGACTTACCATTAATGATTAAATCTCCGCTTGTATATCTATCTAATCCACCAATAATATTGAGCAAAGTTGTTTTTCCTCCACCACTTTGCCCTAATATAGAAACAAATTCACTCTTTCTAAACTCTACATTAATTCCTTTTAAAGCGTGAACTACATTCTCACCCGCTTGATAATCTTTTTTAATGTCCTTTAATGTTAACATTTTTTCTTCCTTTCTGTTATGTCAGTTTGGGGACGTTAGTTTAACTGACATCTGTCCCCAAACTGACATACCTAATCACCTCTACATTACTATTCTTACTTCTCTCCACCATACAGTTATATACTTCATCTCTTAGTTTTTGCTTTGCCTCTTTTGCAGTTAAAGTTTCATCTGGAAAAAATGGTCCATCAATATAGCTGACAATTTGTACTTTATCCCCCTTTTTTCCATATTTTTGATAAGTATTGGTAAAGCAAAATACTGGTGTTTTTAATTTCACAGGATATTCAAAAGAAACCGCTTTAAATGGTCTGATTTTTGTATAATATGGCCAAATATGTGCCTCTGGATAAATGGTAATAGCATATCCTTGCACAATTCTTTTATTAACCGTTTCTAAAAAATTTTTCATTGCCTGCTTACTTCCTGGAACGGGTATCGCTCCTAACATTTCTACTAAATGTTCTAGCCCTTTCATAGAAATATTTTCTGGATTAACAATAAAGAAGTTTCTTTTAGGATACATTGCTACACTTGGAATAAACGTATCTGCAAAATCTTGTGTATGATTTCCATAGATAAAATATCCTTGCTTCTTGTATGGTTTTAGCTTTTCTTTTCCTATATATTTCATATGCAATTTTAGTTTATTATATCCCACTTTAATAGGCATACTTAAAATATTTTGCACCACAAAAGAGCAAAAATTCCACAATGGATTTCGATGTAAGTAACAATAGTTTTCATCGATTACTCTAGGTGTTATTTTTGCTCTTGAAAATTCTTCATTTAGTTCATCTTTGTAGTAAATTACTCGTTCTTGTTTCATACTCATCTTTCTTTTTTATCTTTTAAAGTCTATTTCGTACTAGTTTTCGCAGTTTTGAAAGGTACCGTTCTGACTTTCTTCTTTGATTTTGCTGACTGCAACGGGCATTTGAAAAGCAAGAAAACTAGTACAAAATAGACTTATTAAATAACATCTATCTCTTTTTTCTCTGTGGTATATTCTAATGGAACTTTGTAAAAATCCTCATATACTCTTTTCCAAATTGCCGCATTTTGTTCTTTCATTTGCACCATATTTTCTTTATCTGATAACTCGCTATTTGGATAAATTGGCTTTTCAATATGAATAATATATTGTTGTACTGGGAAATCATCTTCTCCCATAATATCGCTATCTTCCATTGTAATAAAAATTGGAATAATTGGTACA
>CAJUSU010000008.1 GCA_910589185.1 uncultured Clostridia bacterium | reverse complement strand
TTCCTGTATCTTCATCCATTAGAAAAAGATTTTTATCTGAGGAAATTAATACTCCGTCTATAATTTCATATGGGTTAACTCGCATTCCCATTTCTTCTGCCCATTTCATTTCTCGTTCATTTTGATTGAAATAAAAAAGTTCCCCTTTTATGATTTCAAAATCTTTTACAATATCTTTTCCTAAACCTGATAATACAGTATAGATACTACCTTGTTCAGTTTATGGTTTTGTATTGTATAATAGACTAGTTTCACCCGCATTTAATGTTCCTTTTTGAAATTCTAAGTTTTCCATTTTCTTTGTGTTCAAATACATATTAAATTTTTCATTTACTTTGGCAATTTCTGTTTTAAATGCTGATTCTTGGGCTCTTGTAATTGCTCCATTATCACCAAATAACAAACTTATTGTAATTCCTGCCAAAATTAAAAGTATTACAATTGTTACTACTAGTGCTACTAAAGTAATTCCTCTTGCATTTTTCTTTTTCATAAGTATAGTTTTACTTTTTTTCATTTTCTTCCTCCTATGTGTGTTTTCTCTTTTATTATTGCCTATTTTTTTTATATATTATTCAAATAAAAATAACACATAACATTTTGTTTTATTCTATCAAAACATTTTGTTATGTGTCAATATTTATTTTGCTTTTCTATTAAACTTGATTTATTCCGCATTTTTATCATTGCATTTACAAATATTATTTAAAGTATTGTCTACGCCTTTATCATCTACTCCAGTATTTGCAGCTAAGTCACCTAATGTTAATATACCAACTATTCTATTATTCTCTACAACAGGAATTCTTTTTATTTGATTTTCAGACATTAACTTTTCAGCTTCTGTAACATCTACTTCTGGAGTACAACAACAAGGATTACAAGTCATAATTTCACTAATTGGTGTATTTTGAGGACCTTTATTGCAAGCCACACATCTTAAAATAATATCACGATCTGTAATTAAACCAACTACATTTTGTGTATTGTCACATACTGGAACACAACCAATGTGTTTGTTGCACATCATATCAGCACATTCTTTTACTGTACTACTTGGAGTAGCACAACAAACTTCATTACACATACAATCTTTTACTTTCATTCAATCTTCCTTCTTTCTTTTTAAAATTTTATATGAATGTATATACATTCAATAATATTTTTTCAAGAATAAAGAAAGATATACAATCTGTTTTTGTATATCTTTCCAATTTTTTCAAAATTTTTATTTTATCTAAGCCATTTGATTGCCCTTTCTCCATAGACACATCCCCATGGAGAACCAGTAATACTTCCTTTCGGTTTATCTATTGTGATTTCTTTTAAGCTAGAAGCTTCTTGAAAGCACTCTTTTATACTTTCTATACTATTGGGAATTTCTAACTTTTCTAGGCTATAACATCTCTCAAAAGCATTACTTTCTATTGCAGTTATAGTATCTGGTATAGTTAAAATTTTTATTTTTTCCCTTTTGCTAAAGGACTCTGCACCTATTATCTCCACTCCATATGGAATTTTAAATTCTTCTGCTTCATTATTTACAAATACTACTAGTCGTTTTTTATCTTTTGTATAAACTGCATCATTTTCTGTCATATAATTAGGATTTTCGGGGTCTATTTCAATATGTTGCGTACACCAATTCCATCTAAATGCCCCACAATCTATATAAGAAACATTTTTTCCTAACTTGATACTTTTTATATTTCCGAGAAAAAGTCATACTATTAGTTCTTATTTCTGTTGTACTATCAGGAAAATTTAAAGTAGTTGCTTCTGTACATTTTGTGAAAGCATCTGGTTCTATGATTTCTATTCCTTCTTCTAAAGTTATTATTTGATTTTTAGAATAGCACATATATAATATTTTCTTGTCTTTACTTAATATTTGCCCATTAATAGACATTAAGTAAGGATTAGCCTCATCTATTTCTATTTGTGACAGTTCGTTTGGAATGAAATTCCCGATTAAGTCCACTTATACTTTTGGGAATAACTAACTTATTTGCTGTACTAAATGATAGGCCTTGATATGGTAAATTAATAATACCATCTGGAATGGATACCGTATTTCCCTGTATAGCTTCTTCTGTAATTAAATATAAGTCTTCTTTATTAGTAGACATCAAAAATCCATTTTCATAAATAAAATTTTGGTTTTCTGTTGACATTACAATTTTCTTTATTGTTGTTAATCCAAAAGTATCTTCTTTTACAGTATCTAAATTTTTAGGAATATTAATTTCCTGTAAATTCCAATCACCTTGAAATATCTGACTATGTAATATCTTTACACTTTCAGGAATATTTAACTTTACTAATGAAGTACATTGTCTAAATGTTCTATTTGGAATATAATCTAATTTACTTGGAAGTTTTACGTCTATTAGTGAAGTACATTCATTGAAAATACTTTCACCTAGCTCTTTTATTGTATCTGGCATTTGTATTGATTTCAAACTGGTACAATGGTTAAAAGCATAATCTCCAATTCTTTCTAGTCCTATATTATTTTCGCTTAAAATAATTACTTCTTCTAACGTCGTATTTCCATAAAATGCATTTCTTTGAATTTCTTTACATGTTGGTGGAATAATAATTCTTCTCATTCCAGGTAAATTGGTGAAAGTTCCCTCTCCAACTGATTTTACCCTTTCTGGTACAGTAATTGTTCCTGTATCTTCATCCATTAGAAAAAGATTTTTATCTGAGGAAATTAATACTCCATTTATAATTTCATATGGGTTAACTTTCATTCCCATTTCTTCTGCCCATTTCATTTGTCGTTCATTTTGATTAAAATAGAAAAGTTCTCCTTTTATGATTTCAAAATCTTTTACAATATCTTTTTTTAAACCTGCTAACACAGTATAGATACTACCTTGTTCAGTTTCTGGTTTTGTATTGTATAATAGGCTAGTTTCTCCTGCATTTAATGTTCCTTTTTGAAATTCTAAGTTTTCCATTTTCTTTGTATTCAAATACATATTGAATTTTTCGTTTACTTTAGCAATTTCTGTTTTAAATGCTGATTCTTGCGCTCTCGTAATTGCTCCATTATCACCAAATAATAGACTTATTGTAATTCCTGCCAAGATTAAAAGTACTATAATTGTTACTACTAATGCAACTAAAGTAATTCCAGTCTTATTTTCTATAAAGTTACATGTGTGTGTGTGTGTGTGTGTGTACATAACATTTTGTTTTATTTTATCAAAACATTTCGTTATATGTCAATATTTATTTTCCTAAAATTCTAAATAATCTGGGTATTCTCTTGGTTGTATTATTGGTGGTCTGCCACCTGGTCCCATTGGAGGTCTTCCTCCTGGAAAAGGCGGTCTTGGTGGTGGCATTCCTGGTCCTCCTGGAAACGGTGGACGAGGGGGTCTTGGTGGTCTAGGTCTATTCCCTAATATTTGATTTAAAATTAAAATTTTAATTAAGTCTCTTAAAGTGGAATTAGAATGTCTTGTTTCAGCTAGTGCTGTATTTTCTCTATTTTCTGGCATAGAAGAGCTACTAACTTTCACTTCCCTGTTTTCTGTATGACTACTTACACTTTTATTAATTCTTTCACTTTTTGTTTTAGAACTTCTTATTTCTTCACTATTATTTCTATTCGTACTAGAATTTGATGTTCGATTTTCCTCTGGTTTTGAAGCATTTACTCTAATATTTACAGTTGTTTGAGTATCTTCAATAGCCATATATACTTCATCTGTCATCTTTTCTACTAACTCTGGTGTAATTGGCTGTGTGTTTGTTTCGCACACTTTGCAAACCATTGGATATACTAAATGATAAATTTCAGGATAACATTCAGAATATGTATCTTGATATATTGAATCATTTCTATAATCATATGTTTCGTAAATATTAGGGTCATTCATTGGATAACCTAATACTTGACGCATGTAATCTTCATAATTTTGATAATACATATGATACCTCCTTTTCATTTACTGTATCATATGTATCATATTAATAAATGGTTCCTGTTATAGTTGATTTACTAACGCCTTAAACATTTCTCCTCTTTCTTCAAAGTTCTTAAACATATCAAAACTTGCACTTGCTGGCGAAAATAAAACAATTTCATCACTATTGGCTATTTCATATGCTTTTTTCACAGTTTCTTGTAAAGTATTACAATGATAAATCGGTAATTCTTTTCCTTGCATTTCTAGTTCTTGTGTAACTACTTCCTCTATCTTTGGCGCAGTTGCTCCTATCAAAATTAGTTTACTTACATTGGCTACAATTGGCTTCGCAATAGGAGTATAGTCTAAATGCTTGTCATATCCTCCTGCAATTAGTACAATTTTTTCTGTAAAAGAATTTAAACCCGCAATTGTTCTGGTTGGAGAGGTTCCAATAGAGTCATTATACCATTTTACTCCACTCACTTCTCTAATAAACTCTAATCTATGTTCAACCCCTTTAAACTTTTTAATTGCTTCAAGCTGAATTTCAGGTTCTACTAGGCTAGCAGTAGCTGCAATTGCACTACAAATATTTTCGTGATTATGTACTCCTCGAAGTAAAATATCTCTTGTATTTAAAATATGCCTTCTTACTTTTTCCTCACAAGATTTTATAATACCACTATCACAAATTACACCATCTTCCAATTTTTGTTTTCTACTAAAGTAAACAACTTTTCCTTTCGCTTCTACCTTAAAATCTCTTGTAATGGTATTATCATAATTAATCACTAAAATATCATTTTTATTTTGATACTTAAAAATATTTTTCTTAGCATCAATATACTCTTCATAAGATTTATGAATATCTAAATGATTTGGAGATACATTTGTTATCACACTAATATGTGGACTTATTTGCATATCCATTAATTGAAAACTGCTAAGCTCTAGAACTATCATATCTTCTGGCTTCATTTCATGTACTTTTGTAAATAGTGGAATACCAATATTGCCACCTAAGTAACAATGATAACCTTTTTCTTCTAAAATATGATAAATTAAATTGGTAGTAGTCGTTTTTCCGTCACTTCCTGTAATGCCAATTACAGTACCTGGACAAGTTTGCATTAGCATTTCAATTTCAGAAGTTAAAATTGCTCCTCTTTCCAATTCTTTAACAATTTCTGGCGTATCTGGTCTACAACTTGGAGAACGGAAAATAATATCAAAACCAACTAAACGTTGCATAGCATCTGGTCCTGTATATAACTCAAATGCATAGTTTTGGATTTTTTCTACTGCTTGTTTATCTAACTTTTTCTCTTCCCTTTTATCAAAAATGCTAACTTTGCAATGTAGCTTATAAAAATAGTCTAGTAATGGAATATTACTAATTCCCAACCCTATAATTGCTACTTTTCTTCCTGTTATGTATTGCTCAAATTCTTCTAACTTCTCATTTTGATAACTCATAAACTCTTGTCTCCCTCTTATTTACAAACTAATATGTTTCAACACTTCTTTTGCGGAATCTTCAATTGTTTTGCAATCTGTCACATCTACTACAATTGTATTTTCATATTTTTGATAATAACCAGACTGTTCTTGCACCTTATCTCTTTGCATAATATTTTGTTTCACTTCTTCTTCGCTAATTGTGTCGCTATATTTTATGCATTTTCTCCTAACGCGTTCCTCTAAAGAAGCAGTTACTAAAAAGTGATAATCTAAATCTGGATAAATTTTCATTAAGTCTCTTCCTGAAACAATGACATTAAATTTTTCTTTAAATTGTTCAATAATTTTTCTTCCAAATAAATAGAAATTTTGATTATCTGCCACATTGCTAATTTCAGAAACAGCTAAAGAAGAGGCTGTTGACTGTAAAAGCTCCTCCTCTATCTTTTTTCCATCCATATAAATTACTGTATCTCTATTCTCAATTGCAATTTGTATTTTTAATTTCTCCATAATTTGCTTAATATCTGTTTGTTTCATATTTTGTTTTAATTCTTCTATGTTAGCACCGCTACGAAGTAATGCATAAGCAATACCACGATATAAATTTCCACCTTGCAACAAAATACTGTTGGGTATTTGATTTAATAATTCTTTACAAATTGCAGTTTTTCCTGCGCCAACATATCCTTCAATTCCTATTACTAAATTTTCCATATTTCCTTAAATGTCAAATTTTATTTAACATATCTCCTTCTTTAATTTTATAGGCATTATACTATACTTTTTTGCTTTTTTGAACACTTTTTAAAATATTCTATTTTGTTATTTGTTCAATATATTCTTCTAGGCATAAATTTTGACTTTTCATTTTCTTTGCATGTTCTTCTCCAACATATCTCCAATGCCAAGGCTCATAACTTACTTTGGTAATATCTTCTTTTTCTTCTGCATATCGCAAAATAAAGCCATAATCTTGTGCATTTTCTTGTAACCACTGAAAAGCAGCTGTATTTTCAAACTCTCTATTTACATAGTTAAAATCCACAGCTAGTCCTAAATTATGCTCGCTATGCCAAGGTTTATTAATCATTCTTTCAGTTAATTCCCTAGCTGTTTTTTCATTATATCCTTGATATATGTAAGCTTGTACTTGATCTTCGAATAACTTTTGTTGATCTTCTGGTGTTCTATAAGCTGATTGTATCCAAATGTTTGAAATTCCTACATTCCTAATCGCACTTATCATTTGCGTTAAATACTGAACTGCCCTTTTATCAAAACTTCTATGTTGGTCAATATTTTCTAGTGGAATGTCATAATTGTCCGGCATTTTATTGTTTGTGTTGACTAATAATAAATTCCAATCTAATTCTACTTCATTTTTCATGACTACAGTTATTTTATCTATTATCTTATTGTCTAATTCATTTTTATTAGCATTTTCATTCTGTCCTAATATATTTGTTTGACTACTGCTTGTAAGTTCACTCTCATTCTCTATCTTTCTAAAAATAACTCGCTTTATTAAAATAAGTAGCAGAATAATTAGTAAAACCAATATAACTCTTCTTACTATTTTTTTCCTATCTATTTCTTGCTGCATACTTTTTCCTTTCTATTTGTTAAATATATTGTACTGTTTATTGCTTCTATTTTTTATAAAATTGCAAAATTTTTGTAAGTTAATATAATTATATTATTTTTTGAATAAATTTTCAATTTATTGTGCAAAATAATATTACTAAAAAGAAATGGAGGTGTTCTTTATGTCAGAAAAGCAAAATAAACAAAACAAAAATAATAACAACAACAAGAATAATCAAAATAATAACAACAATGAAAGAAGTAATAACAACTGTAAATAGTTAATATTCCTATTTCTTTCGTTCAAAGTAAAAGATGCAAAAATAAATGGACATTCATAACCTACGTTAACCTGCTAGGTTAAAACTTTTTATATCCCTTTCTTTTGTTTTTATAATATAAGTCTCGTTTTTTCGAGAAATAACTTTTAAGGTTATATTTTTGTTTTTCTCCGTGAATGTCCATTTATTTTTGCATCTTTTGCTGATTACATACTAATTCAAATAAAAAAGTAATCTCTATATAAAGTACTGCCAACTTATAGAGATTACTATTTTTTTAATTGATTTCAATTTATCTTTCTAAATATTTCTTTAAAAACTTACCTGTATAACTTTGTTCATTTTTTACAATTTGTTCAGGAGAACCTACACTAATAATTTGACCTCCCTTTTCTCCACCTTCTGGTCCTAAATCAATAATATAGTCAGCTGTTTTGATTAAATCAAGATTATGTTCAATTACAATAATGCTATTTCCTGTATCTACTAATCTTTGCAAGATATCTACTAATTTGTGAACATCTGCAATATGAAGACCTGTTGTTGGTTCATCTAAGATATATAAAGTTTTCCCTGTTGCCTTTTTCGATAATTCTGTGGCTAATTTTACACGTTGTGCCTCTCCACCTGATAAAGTTGTAGATGGTTGTCCAAGTTTTATATATCCAAGACCCACATCATGTAAAGTTTGAATTTTAGATTTAATTCTTGGAATATTCTCAAAGAAGATTAAGGCTTCTTCCACTGTCATATCTAGCACATCTGCAATTGTCTTTCCTTTATACTTTACCTCTAAAGTTTCTCTATTGTATCTCTTTCCTTTACACACTTCACAAGGTACATAAATATCTGGTAAGAAGTGCATTTCAATTTTTAATACGCCATCACCACTACAAGCTTCACATCTTCCCCCTGTTACATTAAAACTAAATCTACCTTTATCATATCCTCGAAGTTTAGCCTCCTCTGTGCTAGAGAAAATATCACGTATCATATCAAATACACCTGTATAAGTAGCAGGGTTGGAACGTGGTGTTCTACCAATTGGTGATTGATCAATGTTGATAATTTTATCAATATTTTCTAATCCTTTAATTTCTTTACATTGTCCCGGTCTTTCATTAGAACCATAAATTTCTTTTGCGGCTGTTCTGTATAAAATCTCATTGACTAAGGTACTTTTTCCAGAACCAGAAACACCTGTTACGCAAACAAATTGCCCTAATGGAAACTTCACATTGACATTTTTCAAATTATGTTCTGTTGCACCTTTTACTTCAATCGCTTTTCCATTTGACTTTCTTCTTTTCTTTGGAACTGTAATTTGCTTTTTACCACTTAAATATTGTCCTGTAATAGAACCTTCTACCAATTTTATCTCTTCAGCTGTTCCTTGTGCGATCACTTTTCCGCCATGTACTCCTGGTCCTGGACCAATATCAATAATTTGATCTGCTGCATACATAGTGTCTTCATCATGTTCTACTACTAAAACAGTATTGCCCAAATCTCTTAATTTTTTAAGTGTTGCTATTAATTTATCATTGTCTCTTTGATGTAATCCAATACTTGGTTCGTCTAAAATATATAATACGCCTGTTAGCCCAGAACCTATTTGAGTAGCTAAACGAATACGCTGCGCTTCTCCTCCTGATAAACTTCCTGCACTTCTAGATAATGTCAAATAGTCTAGCCCAACATCAATTAAGAATTGTAAACGTTTATTTAACTCTTTTAAGATTTGGTCTGCTATCATTTTATCTTTATTATTTAACTCTAAACTATTTAAGAAATCTTTGATTTTATCAATAGACATATCTGTTAATTCATTGATGTTTTTCTCTCCTACCTTAACAGATAAGCTTTCCTTTTTTAGTCTTGCTCCGTGACAATCATAACAAGGCTTTTCACTCATATAGAACTCATAGAAGTCTCTCATACCTTGTGATTTTGTTTCATGGTACCTTCTATCTAATGTTGGCAAAACTCCTTCAAAAGGAGTGCTAAACTTTCTTGTCCCTGCTGCTGAAGAATACTCAAAATCAATTACTTCATCACCTGTACCATATAAGATTTTCTCTAAAAACCATCTTGGTAATTTCTTAATTGGTACATCTTTAATTTCTACATCATAATGTTTGGCAATACTTTCAAAATACATTTTTGCCATAGTATCACCTTTTTTCATGGTGCTAGAACCAAATGCCTTCACACCATCGTAAAGTGTTTTATTCTTGTCTGGAATGATTAAATTTTCGTCCATTATCATTAAGTATCCAATACCTGTACAGGTTGGACAAGCACCAAATGGGTTATTAAATGAGAACATTCTTGGTGTTAATTCTTCTATACTAATTCCGCAGTCTGGGCAAGCATAGTTTTGACTAAATAAAATTTCCTTTTCATTTGGTATATCTATTGTAACAAGATTATTTGCATATTTTAAGGCTATTTCTACTGATTCCGTTAGTCTCGTTCTAATATCTGGCTTAATCACTAATCTATCTACTACTAAATCAATGTTGTGTTTCTTTTTTCTATCAATTGTAATATCATCTGATAGTTCATAGGTTTGTCCATCAATACGTACGCGAACAAAGCCTTCTTTTTGAAAGTCCTGTAATAGTTTTGTATATTCACCTTTCCTGCCACGTACCACTGGCGCTAAAACTTGTATTCTAGTTTCCTCTTTCATTGACATGACTTGGTCAATAATTTGGTCAATAGTTTGTTTTTCAATTTTTCTACCACAGTTTGGACAATGCGGTACGCCAATACGTGCATATAGCAAACGGATATAGTCATAGATTTCTGTTACTGTTCCTACTGTTGAACGTGGATTTCTAGAAGTAGTCTTTTGGTCTATAGAAATAGCAGGTGAAAGCCCCTCAATAGACTCTACTTCTGGTTTTTCCATTAATCCTAAGAATTGCCTTGCATAAGATGATAAACTTTCTACATATCTTCTTTGTCCTTCAGCATATAAAGTGTCAAAAGCAAGTGATGATTTGCCGTGAACCTGAAAGTCCTGTAATAACTACTAATTTATCTCTTGGAATTTCTAAATTAATATCTTTTAAATTGTGCTCTTTGGCACCTTTGATGATAATACTATTTTGCATATTTTGCCCCCTGCATTTTATTTCAAATATGATTGTCTCAAATTTTCTACATTATAAAACACTAGTTCGCATTTGTCAACAGGTTGTAAAAATTTTCCTATAATTATTTACATAACATTGTTTTTGTAGTATAATTGAAGGTACAATGTCTTTTCACAGTTATTGTTGTAACAGTAACCAAAGCATTGAAATTTGAAGGAGGTTCACATCTATGAACAGACCCACGCTGTATGACTTTATGGAAAGTCATTCCAATGAAGGACACACCAGTATCAACTTCAACCTGTATGCCAGGAAGGAACGGCAGCTCCTCAATGAGGGCTTTTCCGTTCAGCGCTTAGGTCCTGTGAAGGACTATCCGAAACAGCACCTTTGCAAGGTCACGTGGACTTATGCCGTAGAAGGCACCGTCGCTCGCAAGTACTTGGAGCTTGCAGCTGCTGTGCATCCCGAGCTTCTGCAGCAGGCGGCGGAAGCCGTCACGGATCCTGTCCCGTTGCCCTACGCGCAGCCTGGTTGGGAAGGGAAGTAATCCCCTTCGAAAAACGCCCCGAGGAACTTCCTTGGGGCGGCTTTATTATATTCTATAACATTTTTTCTAATTCTTTTATCTTATCTCTTACCTCTGCTGCTTTTTCAAATTCCATTTCTTGTGCATATTTTAACATTTCCTCTGTTAATTTATTAATAATTTCTTTTGTATCTACTTCTTTATCTAACTGATATTCTTCTTGAATGTCAGCAACAAAGCTAGCTTTAATCGTATCACGTATTGCTTTTTGAATCGTTTGTGGTGTAATTCCATTTTTCTCATTATACTCTTGTTGAATCTTCCTTCTACGGTTTGTCTCCGTAATTGCTTTTTCCATGCTCTCTGTTAGTTCATCTGCATACATAATAACCTTGCCATCTGTATTTCTAGCAGCACGTCCAATCGTTTGAATTAAAGAACGTTCTGAACGTAAAAATCCCTCTTTATCTGCATCTAGAATAGCAACAAGTGAAACTTCTGGAATATCCAATCCTTCTCTTAATAAGTTAATACCAACTAGTACATCAAATTCTCCTAATCTTAAGTCACGTATAATCTCCATTCTTTCCAATGCTTTAATATCAGAGTGCATGTAACGTACTTTGATATCAATTCCTGCTAAATAAGTAGTTAAATCTTCTGCCATTTTCTTTGTTAAAGTAGTTACTAATATTCTCTCTTTTCTTTCTACTCTTTCGCGAATCTGTTCAATTAAATCGTCTATCTGATTTGTGACTGGTTTTACTTCAATTTTAGGGTCTAGTAAGCCAGTAGGACGAATAATTTGTTCTACTACATTATCTTTGCTATGTTCTTTTTCATAGTCTGCTGGCGTAGCACTTACAAACACTACTTGATTGACTAATTTTTCAAACTCTTCAAATTTTAGTGGTCTATTGTCAAATGCAGAAGGCAAACGAAATCCGTAATTGACTAAAGACTCTTTTCTTGCTCTATCTCCATTATACATGGCTCTTACTTGAGGAACTGTTGCATGAGACTCATCAATAAGCAACAAGAAATCTTTCGGAAAATAATCAAATAGTGTATATGGTCTGCTTCCTGGTTCTCTACCACTAATATGTCTAGAATAGTTTTCGATACCTTGACAGAATCCTGTTTCTTGCATCATCTCTATGTCAAAGTTGGTTCTTTCTTCAATTCTTTGTGCTTCAATTAGTTTGTTATTTTCCTTAAAATATTTTACTCTTTCTTGCATTTCTTGCTCAATTGTCACAATCGCCTTTTTCATCTTTTCTGATGTTGTTGCATAGTGAGAATTAGGAAATATCATAACATGTTGCCTTATTCCTACTACTTTCCCTGTTAATGGATTAATTTCAGATATTTTTTCGATTTCTTCTCCCCAAAATTCTACTCGTATAGCAGTTTCACTTTCGTCTGCAGGGTATATTTCTACAATATCACCTTTTGCTCTAAAAGTTCCTCTTTTAAACTCTAGTTCACTTCTTGTATATTGCATATTAACTAACTTCTTTAGCATCCCATTTCTTTCTATCTGCATACCTGGTCTAATAGAAATACTTAATTCTTGATAATCTTCTGGGTCTCCTAAACCATAAATGCAAGAAACAGAAGCAACAATAATAATATCTCTTGTTTCAAAGAGTGCTGCTGTTGCTGAGTGACGAAGCTTATCAATTTCATCATTCACAGACGAGTCTTTTTCTATATACGTATCAGACTGTGGAATGTATGCTTCTGGTTGGTAATAATCATAGTATGAAACAAAATATTCTACATTATTTTCTGGAAAAAACTCCTTGAATTCGCTATATAGCTGTCCTGCTAGTGTTTTATTGTGTGCTAAAACTAATGTTGGTTTTTGCACCTTTTGGATAATATTTGCCATAGTAAAGGTTTTTCCGTGAGCCTGTAACGCCTAGAAGCGTCTGGTATTTCTTACCTTCTTGTATTCCTTTTGATAAATACTCGATTGCTTTTGGTTGGTCGCCTGTTGGCTGATATTCTGAATGTATTTTGAACATAGTCTCCTCCAATTTGTTATTTATAGAATACTAATTTAATCATATAAGTCATTTTCTTTACCGTCTATATTATTTTTGATGTCAAAGCTTGGATTCATAATTAAAAGTAGTTTCATTTTCCCCGCAAAAACGAATTCAGTATTTGGTGGAATTTCTATAATATCTCCTTCTTTAACCAAATATATTTCTTCATTTATCTTAAATTTTCCATTTCCTTCTATAACATAATATATATGACTACTTACTGTATTTGTACAATATTTTTCATGTCCCTTGTAAACATCTTCTATGTCAATACTTATATTTTTGTTTTCTAAATTTAAACTGTATCCATTCATTCCACCTTTAGAAAAAGATGGTGTTTCTGGTATTCTTTTTATATATTCCATATTTCCACTCCTATTTTATACTTTCTATCTATTTTCTCCATTTTCTTTTATAATTTCTATTACTCTTGGAATTTCTTCCAGTCCACTTTTCTTTCCCATATGTCCGATATTTTCTATTAATATTGGAATTGCATCTATATCCTTTGGATACTCTTGTAATATATTAAATGGTACAATATGGTCATTATTACTGTATATCGAGTATCTTTTTGTACATCTATTTTTAAAACTTTTCAATTCTCTTTCAGTTACTAAAAACTCTTTACAAGCTCTGTTTAAATCTTGTTTATCTTCCCATTCAAAGTATTTAGAAAATCCTGCTAAACCAATATACAATTTTGCTTTTAAGTCATTTTCGCTAAAATATTTCATAACAAATTCATTTCCAATAGAATGAGCTACTATAATACTTTCCTCGTTTATATATTTTTTGTAATTGTTAAGTACCTTTTTCCAACTTTCGTATACAACACCTTCTCTTGGTTCAAATTTAGGTACAATAACATTATATCCTAATTTTTTAAGTTCTTGTTCTAACCACCCATAAATTTTAGGTATACCATTATAGCCATGAATTAAAAATACATTACTCGACATAATATAGTCCTCACTTTTCTCTCATTTTTTGCATTATATCAAATTTTTGTTTTCTTTTAAAGAGTTTTCGCAAAAAAATATAAGGTAACATCACAAGCTCATATCTATTTTTTTACAAAAAGGACACATACGAGAAAAGCCAATGATTATCATTTAATCATTGACTCTTTCTGCTATTATAAATTTTCTATCCTTCTACCATTTCTTCATAAATCTTATGAATATCTATTTCTTCTTTGTATTTATTCTCCATTGGACACATTCCAGTTTTATCATTATTTTGTACATATTCTACTAAATTTTTATAACTATATGGAATAGTATTTTCCTCTAATACAGGAATTGCATACTGACTCATGACATCTGCATATATTTCCTTTACACCTGCAACCGTTAAAATGCTACTTGCTACTTTACCTATCACTTTATCAGCTATGCTTGCACCTTTTAAAGCTTGTTCATCATTTTGCAATATTTCTTTGATGTCTTTTATTCTGTTTTGATAATATTCTTTTATCTCTCCATTTGCATATAGAACTACTAAACTCGCATTGGTAGCATATAGTCTTTCTTTTACTTTTTCTAAATTAGTCATTTTTCAATTTCAACCTTTCATTCATCACTTTAGCTATGAATGGAACTGCTGCTAATTGAATCATAATTCCCGGAATTCCTGTCATAATGCTTTGCATTACTGAAATCCCATAAGTAGGTAATCCAAAAATGTGGATTGCTGCAAACAATACTCCACTATATACAATTCTTCCTAGTACAATAGTCGCAATTAGAGATACATAGGAATTGAACTTTTTGTTAAATAAGCTTAATAAAATAGCATAAATAACAAGTTCTATTAGCATATATGGAAGTCTTGCTAAGCTTGGCATACCTGTTAATAAATAACTAAATATAACACTGCTTCCTGCTACCACTGTTGCTGAAGTAATACCAAAAGTAAGTGCTGCAATTAGTACTGCTAAGTGCATTGGTAAAAAGGTAGCTCCCGCATTTGCTCCTGCCAAAACGTGGAATATTCTAGGTAAAGCCACACCAATTCCACTTAATAAAATAGTTCCAATGATATATTTTGCTTTTCTGTTTGATAAAATTTCTACCAAACGATTAGACTTTTTAATACTTTCTACTTTTTCTAACATTACCAAATTCCTCCTAATCTACATTTATCAATTCATATTCTCTTGAACCAAATCCAAGTTCAGCTGCTGCCTCAATAGTATGAACTCCATTTTGTCTTTCTACTCTTTCTACAAAATGGTCCCTTCCTGGATCTTTTGAGTTATATACTAAATCGATACAAGCTTGGTCAATAGCGATTGGGTCTAAACTTGCTAAAATTCCAATATCTTTCATACAAGGGTCTTCTGCTACTGCGCAACAATCACAATCTACTGACATATTGCACATCACATTGATATAGACGATTTTATTTTCAAAATACTTTGCTACTGCTGATGCAGAGTCTGCCATTGCCTCTAAAAACTTATTTTGGTCTACATGAAACATTTCTTCAAAAGTTCCATTTTCATTTCCTACGCAGTGAATGTAGCTTTTTCCATGTCCTGATGCTACACCAATAGATAGCTGTTTTAGGGCTCCGCCATATCCTCCCATTGGATGTCCTTTAAAATGAGATAATACTAACATAGAGTCATAATTTTCAATATTTTTTCCTACATAATCTTTTTGAATGACTTTTCCATTTGGAATTTCTAATACTTTGTCTGGTCCTTCTCCGTCCATAATATCCACTGTAAAGTATTTACTCCAGCCATGTTCTTCCATCAATTTTTCATGTCTTTCAGTTGTGTTTCTTGCTCCATCATAAGCAGTATTACATTCTACTACTGTTCCATTTACTCTTTCTACAATTGCTTTCACAAATTCTGGTCTTAAATAGTTTTGATTTCCTTTCTCACCAGAGTGTAGTTTAACAGCTACCTTTCCTGGCAATTCTTTTCCTAGCGTTTCATACATTTTTACAACGCTTTCTGGTGTGATTTCCTTTGTAAAGTAAACTTTTGATTTTTCCATAAAACCATCCTTTCTTTTTTACACTTCTTTAAGTAAAATCTTTTCTTTTGCCACTTTCAATTTCTTCATAGAGAGCTATTTTATAGTTTAATCTTTCTATTGTCACATTGATATTTTTCTGCTTTTCTAGTAATTTTATTCGTTGTTCTTCTAATAATGTTTTTCTAGCAGTAACAGTTGTTTTTCCTTTTTCTAATAAGGCCATATATTCTAGTAAAATCTCAATTTCAACACCTGCTGCTCTCATACATTTGATAAACTCAATTCGTTTGCATGAATTTTCATCATAGTCTCTAATTCCATTTTGTGTTCTTGGCACACGATTGAGTAACCCTATTTTCTCGTAATATCTTAAGGTATCTGGTGTTAAATCATATTTTTTACTCGTTTCTGCTATTGTCATTTTCTTCTCCTTTAAGTGGCATATTTCTATTTATATATAACACTTGAAGTTAACTCCAAGTCAAGAGTTTTTTGAAATTTTTTCTAAATTTCCTCTCCCTCTGGAACTCTTACAACTTTTTGCCCTTTCAATTCTTCTACTGGCGGTGTTTGTGTCACATATGTCATATGTCTTCTTCGTTTTAATTCTTCTACAATAGTAGCTAATTTCTGTGCTGCTGTTGGATTTTCTTTTTCAAATTCTACTGCATCTTCACTAACAATATATCCTTTTTTATATTTATCATAAGTATCTACCATTCCAATTTCATAAATATTAGCATTTGTAATAGAATCTTTTAATCCTGGAAAAGCTAATTCTAGTTCTCTTTTAACCTGTAATAGTAAGGTTCTACCTATAATTTGATTATCTCTTGGTCTAATCTCAATTGTTCTAGCTACACCTGGCATTTCATAAATACAATTTTGATAACTCGCTACACAAAACGAAATATCTATGAGCTGTCCATTTACTTCTACTGTGATAAGTTTTCTATATCCATTTACATTTAAAGTATTTTTCAGTTCATCTGGTGCACTAATAGACGAAAGAAACTCTGTATAATCTTTTAACTGCATACTACTTCCTATCTCTTCTTGTTTTGCTCTATTAGTATAAGTTGTATCTCCTTCTTCTTCATATGTCTTATAGGTAATTCTCTTATTTTTGTAACTTCGACTTTGTTCTCCACAATATTGGGTATGCCCATGTCTAATTCTTAATGCTTTCCCTTGTTCTAAAAATGAAAAGTCTCTTGGATCATCATAATAATCATCAGAAAAATGATATGTAGCCTCATCTACAATAGGGTATTTCTGTGTTGCTAATTTTATAATGTCTTCGGTATAAATACCTGGTTTTGTGATTATGTATTTCAATTCAAATTCCTGTACTGGTTTTGATTGATTTGCAATAATGTCTTTTAATATGTCTGCATATCTACTTTGAAATTCTTGTGTTGAAATTCCTAATTCTAAACGTAATAATTCTGGATTTATTGCAATTACTGATTTTTTAATTGGTTTTAGACTAACACTATTCGGTAAATCTTCAAATTTCTGAATTCCTGCTTTTGTAATAATATTAATACTTCCAAATTTGTTTTTTTTATATGGTTTTATCGTTCTTTCTTGTGAAAAAATACAATGTGAATCTTTTGGAAAATTTGGAATTACTCTTCCTAATAATTTTCTAATATATCTTTCGCTTCTTCCATTATACAAAACTTGAAAATCATTTTTTGCAATTTCTTTATAATGACATAGATATCTGATTTTTTCGTTTTGAGTTGTTTGAGCAATTTGTTTAATTGCTTGTTCTACAGGTGTAGTTGTTAACCTCATATATTCTTGACTTGTAAAATTTGCTTTTTCTTGTGTTAGAAATTTGCGAACAGCTTCTGGCACTGACTCTGGCACTTCTTCGGGATGTTTCCTTAACTCTGCTAGCAGTTGTGTAAATGTATAATTTCCTGTAAAATCTGCATCACAATAATAAATTTGGCTATAATTTCTAGTTCTTTCCAAAATATTTGCTTCTAATAAATGTTTCTTTTCTTCAGGTATCCCCAATATCATTTGATTTCCTGCTAGAACACATTCAAAGCTATTGATTAGTTCTTTATAATTTGTTAATGTTCCCATCCCTGTATAAGTAGACTCTCTTATTAAATAATCAATACGATCTAAATCAATGTTATGTGAAATTAATGCTGCAAGTAATCCCTTTAAAGGTACTGTATTTTTATCCTCTAGTTCAATGCTCTCTTCAACTTCTCCATTTCCATAAATACAGTCCATAAATCCTGCTAGTTTTTTTACAAAATCTTCTCCATAGTGATTTTTAATAATTTGATGAATCTCCGTTGAAGAGTCTTGAATAATATCAATACCTCTTTGTTCATGTGACACTCCTGTTATTTCTTCTAGTAAATGCGAATTTACTCCATGTCCTATGTCATGTAAGAGAGCAGCCAATTTTGCCAATTCTTTTTCTTCTTTTGCAATATTCAAACCATAAGTGCTTAACTTTCTTTCTAGATTGTTTAAAGTTCTGCACATTAAATGATATACACCTATGCTATGTTCATAACGTGTTTCTCTTTCTAATTCTGGATATTGAATACTATTTAATGCTGTTTGTACAATGTCTTTTAATCTTGAAAAATCTTTTGATTTTACAATTTCTTCATAAATTCCTTCTAGCTCTATATTTCCATAAATCACATCTCTTTGTATCATATCTTATTCCCCATATATTGATATTTCTCACATTCTATTTTTTGACTTAAGTATTTTTTTAAATCTTTTGTTTTTATCAATTCTTCTTTTTTCTCTTTTTGTAAATGCTTGATATGATATTCTAATTTTGAAGCTAATTTTCTGTTTTCTGTAGTCCATAAAGCTTCTATTTTTAATACACTATGTCCTTTTGTATATTTTGCTCCTTTTTCTTCTTTGTTATGGTGTTCTTCCCAACGTCTTTTCATGTCATTGGTAATACCTGTATATATTGAATTATCTTCACATCTTAACATATAAATATAGTACATCTTTTATTTTTCCTTTAAAATATTAAGCGTATTATATCATAGTTTTTTATTATAATTCAATGCTTTCGGGTAATGGTAATTTGAATTTTAATATAAATTTCAAAAAATGTATGGACTTTTTTTCATGAATTGTGTATGATTATATGGTAACAATAGATAAAGGAGGATTTTTTGAAATGACAAAAAAATCGTTAAAAATATTTTTAATTTTATTAGTTATATTTAGTCTTTGCACTATTTGTTCTTCAGCCGCTAATATTAATTTAAATTTACCAGGAACAGATAATACCCAATCTAATAATTCTGTTAACAGTGAAGAACCAATCAATAATCAAACAGCTAGCAATCAAGTGACTGATAATAATACTACTAATAATAGTGATATCACTGATGCTAATGCAACAGACTCTAATAATATAGTAGATAATAATGATACTACTATTCCAGATAATCCTTTAGATGATATGCAAACATTACAGCCAACAACTAACGAATCTTCTAATTCTGGTTTGTCTGTTACAAATATTATCAATATCTTATTGATTACTGTTGGTGTCATTCTTATTTTATTAGCAATTGCTATTATGATTCGTTTAAAATAATGATATAAAACTGTTAAATTTTTCAAAATTTAGCAGCTTTTTTAAATTAGGTTGTTTCCACTTTTTATCAGAATATTTTACTTTTAAAAATGAATAATAATAATGAACCCAATTTTGATAAAAGGAGGATTTTATCTTATGAAAAAGAAACTTTTTATAACAGCCATTATTTTAGCTATTTTTACTTTTGCATTTATTCCAAATGTATTCGCTAATACTGGTATGGATAATGCTGTAAATGGTATTAGAAATTTCGTTGGTGGTGCTGAAAATGTAGTTGAAGATGCTGGAAAAGGTGCTGTCAATGGCATTAAAGACGGTGTAAATGCTATCGGAAATGGTGCAAGAGATGTCACTAATGGTATTGATAATGGTATGAACCGTGATAATAGAACAAGTGGTGTTGCAACTGGTAATAACGGTGGTTATACAGCTACTAGAACATCTGCTGATACTGGAGCTACTGGTTTATTTGGTAATGTATCTAATGATGTATGGACTTGGATGGTTCTTGCAATTGTTGGTATTATTATTGTAGCCTTAGTTATGTATTATGCAAAGCAAAATAATATAACTACTTATAATCATGATGATAATGATGATGAGTAATATTTTTTAGCTGTTTTTATTTTGATTGAATTGTCTTAATAGTATGTGTTCTACAGATACTATTAAGACTGCTTAAATAATGAAAGGAATTTACATATATGAGTAAAAAAATAATTGCTACAAATCCTGTAGCCAAACATAATTACGCTATTACAGATACTTTAGAAGCTGGAATAGTTTTAACAGGAACTGAAATTAAATCGATTCGTAATCGGAAAAGTAAATTTAAAAGATAGTTATGCAGGTATAAAAAATGGAGAGGTCTATCTTTATAGTATGCATATTTCTCCTTATGAACAAGGAAATATTTTTAACAAAGATCCTTTACGCGACCGTAAGCTTCTATTGAACAAACGTGAAATTCACAAACTAATTGGTCTTATCAAACAACAAGGCTACACATTAGTTCCTATGAGTCTTTACTTTACTGGTAATTTTGTAAAAATTGAGCTTGGCATTGGTAAAGGGAAAAAATTGTATGATAAACGTGAAGATATTGCAAAAAAAGATGCAGAGCGTAGATTAAGACAGCAATTCGGAAAAATATAAAAATCCCCCGAAGGGGATTTTTTTAAGCTTTATTGTTAGAACCAAATACATTTTTAATTTTATGTTGTACTGTTTCCTGAATTAAATCTCTTGCAGGTGTCATATATTTTCTTGGATCAAATGCTGAAGGATCTTCTGCAAAAGTCTTTCTAATAGCTGCAGTCATTGCTAAACGCAAATCAGTATCCACATTAATTTTTGAAACTCCTGATAAGCTTGCCTCATGTAACATCTCGTCAGGAACTCCTTTTGCTCCTGGAATATTTCCTCCATATTGGTTGCACATTTCTACAAGTTCTGGAATAACTGTTGATGCTCCATGTAATACAATTGGAATATTTGGTAATTTTTCTTTTATTTTTTGTAAAATATCAAATCTTAACTTTGCCTCTCCTTTGAATTTATACGCACCATGACTTGTTCCAATTGCAATGGCTAAAGAATCGCATCCCGTTCTTTCTACAAATTCTTTTGCTTGGTCTGGATCTGTATACATTGCATCTTGTGCATCTACATTTACGTCATCTTCCACTCCTGCTAGCTTTCCAAGTTCTGCTTCTACTACTACCCCTTTACTATGAGCATAGTCTACTACTTGCTTTGTTAAAGCAACATTTTCTTCAAAGTCATATTTAGAACCATCTATCATAACTGACGTAAATCCATTATCAATACACATTTTGCAAGTTTCAAAATCTGGTCCATGGTCTAAATGTAATGCCACTGGAATATCATGTTCTTCCAATGCTGCTTCCACCATTTTTCTCAAATATCCAATTCTTGCATATTTTATTGCACTAGAAGATGCTTGTAAAATGACTGGCGAATTTTCCTTTGCTGCTGCATCTACAATTGCTTGTATAATTTCCATATTATTTACATTAAATGCTCCGAATAGCAAAATGTTCCCTCATTGATTTTTCAAACATATCCTTCGTTGTTACTAATGACATAATCTTATCCTCCTTTGTTATTTTATCATATTTTATTGCTAATTATTCTAAAAGTCAAGTACAAAAAAACCTCCTCCGCGATATAGGATATCGTGGAGGAGCTGCCTCAAATGACAATAACATTTTCTAAGGTGATGAATGGAAGTGGGATTTTCATTCCTAAATTCTTTGCTGCCAAGAGTACTGAAAAACCATCTAACACAAAACGATTTTGTGATACAACAATGGGCTTGCAAATTTTTCCATACGTCTCATACATTTCTATTACTCTTTGGTATTTTCTTGATTCTTTAAATGGCCGTTCTGAAGTAATGACTGTCAGTACAGAATATTCCTTCCTCATCTCATACCATTCTTTTGGCAATAAAACTCCCCTTTCCTTCCTTGCCTGCATGTTCTCATATTGATACCGTTCTTCCTCTTGATTCTTTTCTTTTCGACTTAATTGGCATAACCTTCGATATTGCCACGGCAAGAAATTACCTTTATCCTCGTTACATTTGTGGCAACACGGTTTCAAGTTATTTGGAATAGATATTCCTCCATAGTCTCGTGGAAAAACATGATCTAGGCTAATCTCGTTAGGCTCAAGAACTTTGTGACAATAGGCACATCTCACCTTTCCTTTCATCCGATAAGTCAATTGATACATCACTTTCTCGAAACTCATTGGCGTCATTTCCAAGACTCCATTTTGAACTGTAGCGTCTGCTTGTCCAACATGATATTCAAAAGTTTTAGGTAATTGAATTCTCATCAATATTCCTCCTTTAAACTGATCCCTTGGGACTTGATAAATCTATTATACATGTTTTTCGTCATTTTTCAACATTTTTTTGATATAATTACCTTTTATTTATTTTCATGTTTATAACTACTGCACATAGATTCATCTGGTTCTTTTGTTTCGCATCCAATAATTGGAGTGACGATAATTTGTTCTAATGAACACTCTTGATTACCTTTATTGTTATATTTACAGCTTGTCACTGTACAATTAATTTTTTGATTTTTTTCCATAAAAATAGCCTCCTTTAATATTTTTCAATATTATTAGTATGGCTATTTTTTAAAATTTTATTTAACAGATTTTTAAATCGCTTTTTATTAATTTGATATATTTCTACCTTTCTTTTCTTCTATCTTCTCACACTCACTATTATCCTCTAATACTTTACAGTCTTTGACATTTTGAAAACCTAAATACCAGCTCATTCCATTTTGATTTTTTTCCATTTCTCTCTTTCTCGCTTCTAATTCTGCAAAAGTCTTTGGAACAGGTAAAATTCCTGGCTCGCAAGGTATCCAATTAGCTGGCATAGAAAGTTTGTTAGCGTCTGCTACTTGAAGTGCTGTTAAAGCTCTTAAAATTTCTGGAATGGATCTTCCCACATTCATTGGATAAACTAGAATTAATCTTACTATTCCCTTGTCATCTATAATAAAGACATTTCTCACAGTTTCTGTATTGCTTACATCATTAGATATCATTCCATATTTTCTAGCAATTTGACCATTTCTGTCACTGATAATTGGGAATGGCACTCTAATTCCTGTTTTACAATAGATATCATATAACCATGCTAAGTGTGATGGATTACTATCTACACTTAAACCTAAAAGACAAGTATTTAGCCTTTCAAAATATGGATTTGCTTTTGCAAAAGCGATTATCTCTGTTGTGCACACTGGTGTAAAGTCTCCTGGATGCGAAAATAATATAACCCATTTCCCTTTATATTGATTTAGTTCTACTTTTCCCATAGTAGTTTCCGCTTCAAAGTCTGGAGCATATGTACCAATTTTTACATTTCCGTTCATCATAATTTCATAATCCATAAAATAAACTCCTTTCATTTGCTATATTATATGAATGTGAATTTATTTTTGTGCTAAGCTTCTTCAAAACACAATGTTATACTTATCCTTATTTCTTAATGTTGTGTGATATATTGGTTATACTTACACACGCACACGCACGGAGTTATAGTTTGTTTTTTTATTTTGATATGATATAATTTAACTTTTGGCAAAGTTTAGTATAAGATGTTATAGTTCCCTTTTAAATTTTGATATGATATAATTAGTGTGATTATAACTGTTTTACTCCTTCCCTTTTTTCTCCTTTTATTTTATTAATATTTCCTAATACATCTACTTGATATTTTTCAAATACTTCCAGCCTTTTTACTCCCACTCCTCTAATTCGTTCAGAACCATTCGTTCTCAATAAAGTCATAGTTGCATTGCTTCTATCAGTACTAATATAATACCCATAGAATTCTGTTTCATCTTTCTTTTTTATTTTTATTAAATCATTTGGATATAAACTAAACCTAAAATGATATTCCGCTGTCATCTCTAACCAGTTTTCTTCGTTTTTACCATTTTCAATTGCCTTATTGGGCAACTTTTGCTTTGTAAAATCTGATACATAAATTGGTACTAAATAATACTTACTATCTTTTTCAAATACATCTATTCTTACCATATTGGCATTTTCTGCAATAGAATTGTTCTTCAATCTTACTCCTGTACTTCCCGATAGTGGTACTTTAATGCTTCTTACTATTGGACTATTCCCCGTTTTACTATGCTTCCTATATTCTTCCACAAAGGCTTTTTTTGCATCAAACTTTGCTTCTTTCATCTTTGCATAAATATCATCATACATTACTTTATCACTTAAATACAATTTTTCAAATATTTTGTTTTGAACTATGGATTCTATTTCTTGTTTTGAAATGGACTGTAATGCCTTTTTTACAACTGTAAAATTCTCCCCTTGTTTAATAAATTTTTGTGAACGCATAGTATCTTTATGTGCTCTTCCTGTTATTTTTCTTTCTGGCATTCTTGATACAAAAATCTTCTCCATTTTTGCTTCCACTTCTTCTCTAAATCTTGGCCATGGCTCTTTAATGGTAATATCAATATTATATTTTTTATCAATAATTTCTCCTGTCTCTGTATCTATTAACTCATTGTTAATATGTAATATTTTTCTTCTAGAATAATCTGATACTTTTTTAATATTCTTACTAGTTGCACAAGCAATAATTACTGCATCTTGTGCATGATGCGTATCTGATTTTTCTCTATCCTTTTTCAATCCCCAATAATGTCTTAATATAGAAGTTGCCTGTCCATTTACATTATATACCTTTCTTTTTAAGTCACTTTCTGCAAATTGCAAATTATTTGCAATATAGTTATACATAAATTTTGAGATATATTTTGTATCATTTAGATTTCTTTCTATCCACTCCTTTGATTTTGTTTCATTAAAGTTCTTCACTAACATATTTTCTCTTTTTCTAGGATTGAACTTATATATGCTATTAACAAATTCTTCAAAAGAATGCCATCTTTGCTTATTTTCACCAAAATATTCAAAAGGTGTTCTTTCCCTTTTTTTCTGATTTTCATCTGTTAATACCAATACTTTGTTTTGATAACTATCATTAAGACATCTTGAAAAAGGAATAATATGATCCACCTGTACATAATTTTCCTCATACAATCTTTCTGCTGGAATTGCTTTTTGTGAATATGCACATCTTCCATTTTGCTCTTTCCATAATTTCATTTTTACTATATCAAATGGCTTTGGCTCAAAATGAAAAGTATTTTTAATGTATTCTTTTATCTTTTTATTATTATCTTCATTTTCTTTCTGTTTTGCTTCAATAATTCTTCTTTCATCAAATGATTTTGACAATTCTCTTGCTGTCTCTATATAAATTGCTGTTGGAGAACCATACTTATCAATAATCGCATTGATTACTTTTCTAGTTTGACTAACTGCTCTTAGAACAACCGGATTTAAAATATTCTCATCATTAGAAATTGGTGGCAACTTATATTGCAGAGTGTTTGCACTTCCCTTGAACTCATAACCAACTGCTGCACAAGCTTTATCATAAGTTAACCCTTTTTCTAACTCTGGTATCATTTTTTTCATTGCTTTATAAGAAAGATGACCAAACTTTGTAAAATTAATATTCAAAATTGCACTAATCATTTCTTCATCTATTTCTTTATTTTGAAGATATTGTTTAATTCCTTCATCTGCTTTATTTCTTACCAATGCATCTGCAATAACATTTTGTAATTCTGGATTTTTTCTAATTAGTTCAAATTTATCCTCCAAACCACTTTTCTTTAATTCTGTTCGAAGCTTATGCCACCCCTCTAATTTTATAAACTTTCTATCTTCTATTTGCTTTATTCTAGCTTCCTCTGATAGTTCTTCTGTTTTCTGTTTTCTCTCGCTATAATTCAAATCTCCAAATCTAGCTTCTGCTGGCAATTCTAATCTTTTTCTTAATTGTGTATATTTAATTTCGGTTTGTTCATAAGCTAAATTTATTATTTCATTTTTCTTTTCCTGGGATATTTCAACTTTTTCACCATTATACCCTATGTTTAAATTATTGACTTTTTGTAATAACATAAATCTCTCAAATGTATAACTATTCTTTGGAGCTCTATGCTCCTGTTTTTCAAAAGTACATCTTCCAAGCATTTTTTCTAGTAATTCTGGCGTAATATATGGCTTTTGGTAAGTTATAATTTCTATATACTCTTTTTCTAATGTCTGACTTGTAAAAGTA
This sequence comes from uncultured Clostridia bacterium, assembly GCA_910589185.1. GTDB lineage: Bacteria > Bacillota > Clostridia > TANB77 > CAG-508 > CAG-273. The sequence goes on along the minus strand of CAJUSU010000008.1, from coordinate 30,431 downwards.
TTCCCTAGTTTTCTTTGCTTTTCAAACAAAATATGTACTTCATCTACTAACATACTTCTTAATATAGTATTGTTATATTCTCCTCCTTTGTTTCTTTTATTCTTTTCAAATTTTTTGTCTTTATAGAACATTTCTCCAACTGTTCTATAACCTTTTTCTTCTAAAATCCTTTTATTCTCTATAGTCCCTTTACTTAATTTTCCAACCTCTTTGTCCTCTTCATCTATTTTTCTATTAGATTTGTATCCCCTTCTTTTTGCAATACTAGTCAAGACTCTTGCCCATTCTTTCCTGTTTAAAAGCATTTTCAATCCTTCTGCTCTTAATTGCCATACATCTTTATCTTCTTCTGTTACTTTATATAAACTTTCTAATTCTTTATTAGAAACAAGACTATATTTTACTAATAACTCTTTCACTTTTTTCATTCTAGTAGCTTTTCTTCTTAATCTTCTTCTTGCTCCTCTTGCCTCTCTTCTTGCCAAGTTTAATGACTTTCCATCTATCTCTTCTGCTTTTTTGAATATTCTAACTCCTAAATCTTCTATTCTTGATTCATCTTCATTAATAATTGCCCAACCAATTGATGCAATTCCTATGTCTAAGCCTATACGATATCTCATATATTACCTCCTGTTCATAGAAGATACCCCATACCAAATGGTATGGGGCTAACTTCGCACTCAAGGTTTATTATAGTAACCTTTTAAATTTTGATATGATATAATTTTTGTGCATTTTTATATTAACATCATTTTTTGGATTTGTCAAATTTTACTTTTCCTCAAAATTAAAAGATACTAAGGCATATTTGCTTTTTCTTTTAATATTTTCTCTATTGCTTGATAAATAGTATACAACTTTAGTTTATGCAATCTTCTTCAAATTATTTAAGAATATAATTCCCTCTATAATATCTAAAATAGAATAAATCAAAACAACAATACCTACAGCCATCACAATAGTACCTGCATTACTAATAGTATAAATTCCGCAAGCAAGCATCACTAAAGCTATGATTAAGCTATAAATCCATACTTTAGACTTTGTACTTCTTAATTGTAAAGATAAAGTTACTCGGATCACACTACTATAAATAATCCATAAACCAATTAAAATTCTAAAAATAGTACCTATTTCTTGATGATAAACCATAGCTACAATTCCTAATATAATAGCTATAATTCCATAAGCTAAGTCATAAGTATAAGCGTCGTACTTTCCTTTATTTCTAAGATATTCAATTACCTTATATCCACCAAAAGCTATTAAAGTAAGACCTAAAATAGTAGATATAATTGTAATAGTCGCCTCAGGACTTGCAATTAATATAATACCAACAATGGCAAATATGGTAGATGTTAAAATTGAGCTCCAACCAGTTTTCTTTAATATTTTCTTTAAATACTCCATATCATTTCTCCTATTCTGTCAGTTTAGGGACGTTAGTTTAACTGACATCTGTCCCCCAACTGACATCTAATATATTATTTCTATTTATTTTGCTCTTTTCCTTCTTTTTCTTTCTTAATACTATCTGACATAATAATAAATTTTACTTCTCCATTTTCCTCTTTCTCTGAATTCATAAAACTTTGATACTCATTTGATAAGTCTAATAATTTTTCTGCTCGTTTGGTTAGGTTTCTTAAATCTCCATTGATATAATTGCAAATAGGTTTTACTCCTTCTTCATTGAAAGTATGAATTCCATTTGCAAGCGTTGTGGCACCTGTTTGTAATGTTTTAGCACCATCTGTTAATTGATTATTTGCTTGTAATAATTGTGATGTTCCACTTTGTAAACTAGACAAGCCTGCTTGCATTTGAGAAGAACCATTTTCTAATACTGTCGTTCCTTGTTTTAATGTCTTTGTTCCATCATATAATTGCTTACTTCCTGTTACTAATTTAGTAGTTTGAGAGGCAAGTACATCTACCCCTTCTTTCTTTATTTGTGAAATTCCTTGACTTACTGTTTGGCTACCTACCACTAATCCCGGATTTTGCACTGTTCCATTTCCTTCTATTCCTGTTTTTACTTGTGCTAAAGAACCATTTAAAATGGCTAAATTACTGGTTGGGTCATCTATTGCTAAGCTATCTAATGCTGATAAACTTTGCTGCAATGCTACATTACTAGTTTGTAAAGCATGAATCTTCTCTACATCTGTTGTAGGATTTAGTGTACTAATAGTTTGATTATTAGCTTGAATGGTTGCTTGTATTGTAGCTTTTGCGGTAAGCACTTTTGTTGTTACATCTTTCGCTGCATTTTGTGCAACAGTTACACCTTGCTCAATTTGTTTGGCACCTACGCTAATACTTTGACTGCCTGCTTCTAATTGTCCTAACTTTGTACTAATTGTTTGTAGTCCACTTTGCATAGCTGTCATTCCTTCACTGACTTGTTTTGCTCCATTATTTAATGTTCCACTGTTAGCATTTAAACTTGCAATTCCTTGATTTAATTTTGCATACTCTGTATTGGCACTATTAGCACCTTTTTGTACTTGGCTCATTGCCTGATTAAATTCTTGAGATTTCTGATAATACGTAGTCGTTCCCTTTTTCAAGTCTTTAGCACCTTTTTCAATTTGATTACTAGAACTTTGCAAAGTGTTTACCTTGCTATAAATTTCATCAATTTCTTTTAATAGTTCCTTATCATCCTCTTCTAATAACTTTGGTGTAGCAATAGTAAAAATATTACTTAATTCAAAATTAGTTGTTTCCATAGTGATTTTAACACTATCTGGCAAATCTATTCTAGAAAGTCCTAAACTTTCTTGCATTCCCGGCATTGCCATACCAACTACAATTGTCTTTGTTCCATCATTCATCACTTTTCCTTTGCTGACCGTAATATTTTTGTTTGCTTCATTATCAACAATTACTCCTGTTGCAACTGCAAATGGTGTATATAAAGTAGTAGCAACACCATTGACATTAACGATATGTTTTTCGTGATTTGTATAGGTGATTTCTATGGTAACTTTTCCACTTTTTCCTGCTAATTCCTCTGCTGAAATTTCTTTTCCATTTAAGGTATATTTGATTTTGCAAGTAATCGGTAGCTTTTTATCTGTTTCCTCTTGTGTATGTGTTCCATCTTCCATTTGTGTACTGACTATGATTCTATAACTATCTCCTTGTGTATCTACTTTAGTGTAAACAGTTTCATCTTTCGCATAAGCAAGTACTGGCGATGTGTAAGCAAGAAAGCTAACTAATAACCCTCCTGCAATCAATTTAGATTTTATCTTATTCATATCTTTCACTCCTTTATTTCTTTCATACCTTTTGTTGTTTTACAAATGAGTTTATCACAAGCTAATAAAAAGGCTGGTAATACTGTAATAACAACTATCATACTAATAATGGCTCCTCTTGACATTAAACTACATAAAGAACCTATCATTTCAATTTTAGAATAGACTCCTACTCCAAAGGTTGCTCCAAAGAAACATAGTCCGCTTGTTACAATAGAACTAATAGAACTGCCTAATGCTTCATCTATTGCTTGCTTTTTGTCCTTTCCTTCTTTACGAAGTCCTACATATTTTGTGGTAATCAAAATAGCATAATCAATGGTAGCCCCTAACTGAATAGTTCCAATAACAATGGAAGCTACAAATGGTAAAATGGTATTGGTATAAGCAGGTATTCCCATATTGATGAAAATAGCAAACTCGATAATACCGATTAAAATAATTGGTAAAGAAGCGGATTTTAATACAAATATCATAATGACCAAAATAACTGCTATGGATACAATATTAACACTATTAAAGTCATGGTCTGCAATTTCTACTAAGTCATTCATTAAAGGTCCTTCTCCTGCTAGAATGGCATTTTCGTCATATTCTTTTAAAATAGTATTGATTTCATCTATTTGATGGTTTAATTCATCTGTTGCCATTTCATATTTAGAGTTAATCACAACCATTTGATATTTTCCGTTTTCAAAAATAGATACAATGTCTTCTGGTAAAACTTCTTTTGGTATGCCTAATTCTGATAGTTTGTTATATCCTAGTGTCCACTCTATTCCTTCTACTTTTTCTATTCTTTTTAACATCTCTGTCATTTGATTTTCTGGCATATCATTTTTTACCAACGCTACTTCTGTTGAAACAATACCAAACTTTTCTTGCAAAATGTTAGTAGCTTCTACACCCGGTAAATCATTTGGCAATGATTTGTCTAGGTTATAGTAAACTCCTGTGTGAGTATAGCCATAAATGGCAAATGGTAAAATAATGAGTGCAATTACGATAATCACTTTATGATACTTGATGTTAAAATTCTTAAGCCCCGTAAACTTTGGTAAAATTTCTTTATGCTTCGTTTTTTCAATTGCTTTATCAAATTGTAATAACATAGCAGGAAGAACTGTAATAACACAAATTAGTCCAAATAAAACCCCTTTTGCCATAACAATTCCAATGTCTTTTCCGAGTGTAAGGTTCATGCTACATAAGGCTAAAAAGCCTGCAATTGTTGTGAGTGAACTTCCTACTACTGAGGTTGCTGTTTGGCAAATAGCATTTGCCATTGCTTGTTCTTTGTTTGCATTTTTCTCTTTTTCTGCTTTGTAGCTATGGTATAAGAAAATGGCAAAGTCCATGGTAACCCCTAGTTGTAATACCGCACTTATTGCTTTTGTAATATAGGAAATTTCTCCTAAAAAGATGTTGGTTCCCATATTATATAAAATGGCAATTCCTATATTGAATAACAATAGAAGCGGCGCAAAATAGGAATCTAATGCCACTTGTAAAATGATAATACATAACACTACTGCAATAATGACATAAATTGCAATTTCTGAATTCGATAAGTTTCTTGTATCTAATATGACAGATGACATACCACTAATTTTACACTGCTCACTTGTCATTTCTCTCATTTTGGTAATCGTTTCTAATGTTTCATCTGATGAAATTCCATCTCCAAAGGTAACTAAAAACAAGGTGTCATTATCTCTATAAGCAATATCTCTAATTTCATCAGGTAACATTTCTACTGGAAAATTGGTGCCTATTATATCAGTTAGACCTATTACTTTTTCTACATTTTCAAATTCTCTAAATTTATTTTCCAAATCTTGAATATCTTTCGTGTTCATATTTTCCAGAACAACAATTGAAAATGCTCCCATATCAAAATCATCTTGTAATATCTTCTGTCCCTGCAATGTTTCAATATCTTCTGGTAAATAGACTAAAATATCATAGTTGACTCTTGTTGCCATCATGCCAAGTACAGACGGAATTAATAAAAGTAATGCTATGATAAGAACAAGTTTCCTATGTTTGCAAATTAGCTGACTAAACTTTTGCATTTGTTTCAATCATCCTTTCTTAGTTTTATATATTATATGACCAACGGTCATTTTGTATTATACTCTTTTTATGACTGTTGGTCAATACTCTTAATAAATTATTCATAATTTTCCTTGCATTTATAAATTTACTATGCTATTATTGCCTTATGAAAGGGGGATTTCTTATGAAGAAGTCTATTAAAGTATTAATTATTGTTCTTGTTCTCTTTGCCTTATTAATAGGAATTGCTTTTGTAACTCTCTTTGTCAATTTAAACAAGGAAAAAACAGCTATCACTTCATCTGAATTTAAGAATACAATGGAGTCTAAAGGATATTATGTCTCAGATGCAATATCACAATTTTCAGAATACAATTATGTTACAAGTGCTTATTTGGCCGTAGATAGTAGCAATCGTTATAAAATTGAATTCTATACTTTATCTGACGAAAATTATGCAACTATGTTTTATAATAATAATAAAACTATATTTGAAAATTCAGCAGGAAATGCTTCTGCAAAAACAGATGTAACTTTAAAGAATTCTGCTAAATATACATTATCTTCTAACAATAAATATATGGTTGTTTCTAGAGTTGCTAATACTGTTATCTTTGTAAATGTAGATTCTCAATACAAAGATACTATACAAAAACTGTTAAAAGAGTTTGATTATTAATTCTAAAAAGTACTTCAACTAATGGAAGTACTTTTTATATTCCTTTTATTGACTAATCGTCATTTTTGTGTCATAATAGACATATATCCTATTTTAATGGAGGTGCTTATGGAAGAAGATAATAAATTAGAAAAAGAACGTAGATTATTAGATACTGCTTTCAAACTATTTACAGAAAAAGGTGTGAAAGACACTTCTATTCAAGATATTGTAGACAATGCAAATGTTGCCAAAGGTACCTTTTATTTATATTTTAAAGATAAATATGAAATCAGAGATGTATTAATTGCCAAGCATTCTCGCAAACTTTTTCAAGATGCCATAGATACTTTGCACAAAAACTACATCTCTAACTTCTCAGACCAAATTATTTTTGTGATTAATTATATTATAGATGAATTAACTTCAAATCCTCTTTTGTTAAAATTTATCTCTAAAAATTTATCTTTGGGGATTTATAACAAGGCAGTTATGAAAATTTATGAAGATAATAGTCAAAAGGAAAATGGTATTTATAAGCTTTTTGTGAAAGGAATTGAGGATAATCATTTAAAAATAGAGAAACCTGATGTTACCTTATTTATGATTATAGAGTTAGTTAGCTCTACTTGCTTTAACTCTATTTTATATAATGAGCCTCTTCCTATTGAAGAGTATAAACCTTATTTATATGAGGTAATTAGGAAGTTGATTGAGAAATAAAATTATTTTTTATTTAACACTTTTATACTTTAGTTTTAGTATTAGAAAAAATAATGAAAAAGACGATAACAATCTTTTCCATTATTTTTTTTATATATTTATACATACTATAATTAGTGTTAAAATTTATAGGAGGTTATATAATGGATTATAGTAGCACTTTTCAAGATAATATTCCATCTTCTATGTTTAATTCTACAGCTCATAATGTTCTTGGTTGGATAAATGAAAACCGAGATACTTTTGACTGGGCAAAAGACCCTAATGCATATGAAATGGCAAATTTGTTTTTATTTGGCGCTAAATACAGGCAGGAAGGTAAGGATGTTGATGTTGATACTCTTACAAAAATGTGGGACATACGTTTCCATGATTTTGAAGGCTGTAATATTACAGAAAATAATTTTGTTTATGCTATTTGTCAAGATGCTTATCAGTCTATGATTTCAGGAAAGTCAATGGTAAATGATGAAAATTCTCATCATGCACTAAGAAAAATGGCTGGACTAGGTTTGTTTCTTAAACAACAGCAAAGAGATAATGGTACAATTTCTTATAATAACCCTCAAGAATTATTGCAATTGTTACAATGTTCACATTCTTTAAAAACATTTCATCCAGAATTATTTGATAGATATGCTTTTAAAGAAAATATTGATGTTTTGTGTAAATTACAATTGGAGCATCAATTGCCAAACGAAATTATTTCATCTATTAAGACTTTTCAAGATGAAATATCTACAAATTATCCTAAACGCTCTTTAGATAGTAGTGAAAAAAATTTTGAAAGAGATTTCCACTAGTTTCCTTCTGTTAGTGATAATGTTTCATATCTTATTTTACTAAGAAAGTAGGTATTCCACTAGAGTATGGCGCAATATCATATTGTTGAAAGAAAACCACTATACCTTTTAGTGTTAGATAATAATTTTCTAGATTAAAAGTTTCTAATACTAATTGACAATATTCTGGAAAGTAGCTTCCTACTCCATTCTCTATCTGTTCTGCTATTTGCTTATTTATCTGTTTTAAGATATCAATAAGAAAGTATGGATTTCCTTTTGAAAAGGCTTGTAATGGAATTTCCTGAGCAATCTTCAAATCCCAATTTTGCGATTTTCGTAAAGTATTTCCATGTGCTCCCCCTTCAAAAATGTATTCGTCACAATACAAGCTGACTAATTGATTTTGATTATACGTAATATTGCATTCCCTTACTAATTCATAAACCATAATAGGATAACCATTTTTCTTGTTGAATTTGTATGTCTGCTTCGCCTGCTCATATAACTCTCCTTCTGCATATTCTTTTAATTCTAAAGCAGATTTTCTATTTTCATGATTAAAGATTTGCATTCCTTCGTTATAATAAGAATTGATTATCTCTGGGTACTCAATTCTATATTTGACAATTACTTCACCTTGATAATATAATTCTTTCTCTGCCGTATTCATTTTTATTTTATTCATAATATATCCTCACAATTATTTTTTGTATATATTATGAAAACTATTTCTGTTTTGATACTAAAAAAGGAAGTATATCCAATAATTTGGATACCTTCCCCTTTCTATACATGTTTTCTAATTTCCTGATAAATCTCTTCATGAATATCATCTATTGTTCTTACTTGTCCGTCTTTGATACATTCCACTGTATACCAGTTATATTTTTGTGCAACACTACAAGCAGCATTAAAACTATCTGTAATATGACTTTTATCTCTCTCGTGGATATCTTTTTGTGCACTATGAGTAAATTTATTTTCTCTATTTTTTATTAACTCCAATGCTTTTTCTGGTGGCATTTTTAGGAAAAATACTTCTGCAGGTACTGGTAAACCATATAGCTCAAATTCTAAATTCCATAACCAATTTAAAAATTTTTCTCTTTCTTCTTTATCTTGTATTTTTCCTGCCTGATGTACCATATTAGCAGTCGTATATCTATCAGCTAATATAATACCACCATTTTCATAATATTCTTTATACTTTGTTGTATAGGTTGCATATCTATCTGCTGCATAAAAGGTAGAAGCAATATATGGGCTAACATCTTTGGCATTTTCGCCAAACTCACCAGATAAATACATTTTCACTAGTGACGAAGATGGACTATCATAATTTGGAAAGCTAACTGTTCTGTAATCTATTCCTTCTTCCGTTAATCTATTTTTTAGTCTTTCAAATTGTGTTTGCTTTCCACTACCATCTGTTCCATCTATTACAAATATTTTTCCCATCTTTTTACCTCTTACTCTTTTATCCAATTATACATATCATTCAGCTTATTTCATCATATTTTTGATTTCTTCAATTTCTGCTTCGCTATCTAATCTTGCAAATAATACTTCTGGTTTGTCTGTTACTTTAATATCATTTAATTCTTCATATTTGCTTAAGCTATCCCATGTTTGTAACTCTTTTGGAATATTTAACTGTTCTAGCATTTTTGTAGACGTATGTCCCATATATGGTGCAATTAAAATTGCAATTCTTCTTAAATTTTCTACTAAATGATACATTACTGATTTTAACTCATCTAATCTTTCTTCTTTAAATAATACCCAAGGTGCTGTTTCATCAATGTATTTATTCGTTCTAGATACTAATTCCCATGTTTGTGTAATTGCATTTGCAGTATGATACGTATCTAACAAGTTTTCCACTTCATGAATAACGCCATCTGAAAATTTTTCAATTTCTCGATTTAGATCTAGCAAATTAACATTTTCACCAACTGTAGCTTGTGGATTAGAATATCCTTCTATTTCTCCTCCAAAATATTTGTTAATCATTCCGATTGTTCTATTTAATAAGTTTCCTAAATCGTTACACAAATCATAATTAAATCTCTCTACAAATCCTTCTGGTGAAAAAGTTCCATCTTGTCCATAAGGCATTTCTCTTAATAAGAAATATTTAAGAGCATCTAATCCATATCGTTCAATTAATGGTTCAGGGTAAATTACATTTCCTTTTGACTTAGACATTTTGCCATCTTTCATCATGATAAAGCCATGAGCATAAATCTGCTTTGGAAGTGGTAAGTCTAATGCCATTAAGAAAATAGGCCAATAAAGTCCATGAAAACGAATAATATCTTTTCCTACAATTTGTACATCAGCTGGCCAATTTTTCTTCATTAGACTATCATCTTCTGATAAATAACCTAATGCTGTAATATAGTTGGTTAAAGCATCTAACCATACATAAATAACATGTTTTGGATCTTTACGTACTTTTACGCCCCAATCAAAGCTTGTCCTACTAACGCATAAATCTTCTAAACCTGGTTTTAAGAAATTATTAAATAATTCATTCTTTCTTGACTCTGGTAAAATAAAATTAGGATTTTCTTGGTAGAATTTTATTAGTCTATCTGCATATTTTTTCATATTGAAGAAGTAAGATTCTTCTTTCATTTTCTTTACTTCTCTACCACAATCTGGACATTTACCATCTACTAATTGTGTTTCCGTAAAATATGTTTCACAAGGCATACAATACCAACCTTCATATTCAGATTTATAAATGTCACCTTGTTCCATTAGTCTATCAAAAATTTCTTCTACTACCTTTGTGTGTCTTTCATCAGTAGTACGAATAAAGTCATCATAGTTAATTTCCATTAACTCCCACAATTTTTTTGCTTCTTCTGCCATTTCATCTACATGCTCTTGTGGCGTTTTTCCTCTTGTTTCTGCTACCTTTTGAATTTTTTGTCCATGCTCATCTGTTCCAGTAAGCATGTAAACATCATATCCTCTGGCTTGTTTATATCTTTTAATTGTATCAGCTAATACTGTAGTATATGCTGTTCCAATATGGAATTTTCCACTTGGGTAATAAATAGGTGTTGTTAAATAAAACTTTGGCATAGCTTCCCCTTCTTTCTTTTTGCTTTTTAAACCTTATTCCAGAACCACTCCAAGCTATTATCAATACTTTTCTTTTTACCTGTTTTTGTTTCAATATCATCTACCCATAGATAAGAAATGAAAGATACAAAAATAAATACTAAATCTACAGTTGAGCAAGCAAGTAACGTTTCATAAAGTTGACTTCCTTTACTTGCAAATGTTGCGAATTCTACTGCATGCCCTATTAGTAATCCTAAGAATGCAAAAAGCATTATGCCTATTACCCAGGCTTTCTTTGTTTCTCTTCCTAGATATAATACTAATAAAAAAAGTATTAGTCCTAATAAAATAAGGGTTGGGTTTGTAAAATTAATAAATGGCATTGTCCATTTCCTCCTTTGTATTTTGGCTATTCGCCTAATTTTTTCTCAATTAAGCTAACTAATTCTTCAGCTTTCTTTTGCATATATCCTTGGTCTTCCCCTTCAATCATAACACGAATTAAAGGTTCAGTACCTGATGGTCTAATTAAAACTCTTCCATTGCCAGAAAATTCTTCTTCTAGTTTTTGTATTGCACTTTGAATATCGCTATCTGTTTTATAATCATCTTTTTTATTATTGGCTACTTTTGCATTAATTAATACTTGTGGATAGATATTAATAATCTTGCATAGTTCAGAAGCTGTCTTCTTTTTTTCTAACATAACTTTGATTAGCATTAAAGAAGTTAAAATTCCATCTCCTGTTGGATTATAATCTAAGAAAATAACGTGTCCTGATTGCTCTCCACCAATGTTATAGCCATTTTTTAGCATTTCTTCTAATACATATCTATCTCCAACTTTGGTTTGCACGCAATCTAGCCCATTTGTTTCTGCATATTTCTTTAAGCCTAAATTACTCATAACTGTAGCAACTACAGCGTTATTTTTTAAGGTTTCTTTTTCCTTCATATAATTAGAAATAACAGCTAATAGTTTATCTCCATTAATCTCATTTCCATTTTCATCAACGGCTAAACATCTATCTCCGTCTCCATCATAGGCAATTCCTAAATTGCAATTATGTTCTATTACATAATTTTTTAGCATATCTAAATGAGTAGAACCACAATTTTCATTAATATTAATACCATTTGGCGTATCATTCATAATATAATGTCTAATTCCTAATGCAGTAAATACTTTATCTGCTACAACTGATGTAGCACCATTAGCAGTATCAATTGCTACTACAAAATCATCTCTATCATATTCTTCAAATTCTTCTTCGAAATTTTTTCTAAAGAAATATACATATTCATCTAAAAGGTCTGTTCTTACTTCTGCTATTCCAATCTTTTCATTTACAGCAGTAAAATCACTAAGTTTATCAGAATCCATCATCTCTTCAATTTCTTCTTCAATTTCGTCTGGAATCTTCATTCCTTTATTACTAAAATATTTTACTCCATTAAATTCATATGTATTGTGTGATGCTGAAATAACAACACTTGCATCTGCTTTTAGTTTTTTAGTTAAGTAAGCAACTCCAGGAGTTGGTATCACTCCTAAACTAATTACATTTGCCCCATAACTCAAAAAGCCTGCTGTCATGGCACTTTCAATTAAAGTACCTGAAATTCTCGTATCCCTTCCAATTAAAATAGTAGGTGTGTGGTTACTATGTTTTGCTAAAGCATAAGCACCTGCCTTTGCTACACGATATACTAACTCTGGTGAAAGTTCTGTATTAGCAATCCTCCTAATTCCATCTGTTCCAAAATACTTTCTCATTTTTCCTTCCTTTCGCAATTTACAATTGCTATTTCATATTCTATCACAATGTTTTTCATTTGGATATATATTTTTTCATTTTTTCAATAACTTTCTGTTTTACATTCTATCTGGCATTTGAATTCCTAATAATTCTGCTCCTGCTTTTAACACTATACCTGTTGCATATGTTAAGTATAACCTTGCATCTTGAATTTCTTTTTCTTCGCCTATTATTTTATTTTCATTATAAAAACTACTAAAGGCTTGTGCTAAACTAATTAAATATCTTGCTACGATATATGGCTCATATTTTTCTGCTGCTTGTTTTAAGCTATCTCCAAAACTATAAATCTGTTTGATAACTTTCATAGATGCTTCATCTTCTAATTTAGTAAAGTTAATATCTTCAATATTCGGAATATAACCTGCTTTTTCTAGTAAACTTTTTGTTCTTACATAGATATATTGCATATATGGTCCTGTTTCACCATTGAAGTTTAACATAGTATCCCAGTCAAAAATTTCGTCTTTAATTCTACTATTGTATAAGTCATTGAAAATAACTGCTCCAATACCAATTTTCTTTGCAATTTCTGCTTTATTTTCTAAGTTTGGATTTTTTTCTTGCATAACTTCTTCTACTCTTGAAATTGCTTCATTTAATAATTCTTCTAGTTTAATAATATTTCCTTCTCTTGTTGACATTTTTCCAGTTTTTAATTGTACCATTCCGAAAGGAACGTGAACCAATCCATTAGTATATTTTTCTGGTAAATTCAATTTTTTAGCAGTTTCAAATACTTGTTTAAAGTGCAAAATTTGTTCATAAGAAGTTACATAAATTGCTTTTGTAAAATCATAAGTTCTAGCACGATATAAAATTGCTGCTAAATCACGAGTAGCATATGTAGTAGATCCATTTGTTTTCTCTATAATACATGGTGGCATATCTTTTTCAGATAAATCTACTACCATAGCACCTTCTGATGGAACTAATAAATTCTTGCCTTTTAAAATTTCAATTACTTCTGGCATTTTATCAGAATAGAAAGCTTCTCCATTCCATGAGTCAAAGTCAACTTGTAACATGTCATAAACTCTTTGGAATTCTTTTAAGCTTAATTCTCTAAACTTTGTCCATAACTTAGTACAGTATTCATCTCCATCTTCTAACTTTTTAAAATTATTTCTACACGCTTCTAAAACACTTTCATCTTCTTTGCATAAATTATTAATTCTAACATAAATTTTGGTTAACTCATCAATAGGGTTCTCTTCAATATTGTATTCTTCTCCCCATTTTTTATACCCTTCAATTAATTTACCAAACTGTGTTCCATAATCCCCTAAATGGTTTATTCCTGTGCAATGATATCCTAGCGCTTTATAAATTTTGTATAATGCTCCACCAATTACAGTAGAACGCAAATGTCCTATATGAAAAGGTTTTGCAATATTAGGTGCAGAATAATCAATGACAATATTTTTTCCTTGTCCGATTGTACTTTCTCCATAATGTTCTTTTTTATCATTAATTTCCTTTAATACAGTTTCTACTATTGCTTGATTTTGAACAGTAAAGTTTAGATATCCATTTACTACATTAATTTCTTTTATAGAACCATCTTCAAATACTATTTTTTCTTTTAAATCTTGAGCTATCATTTGTGGTGCTTTTTTTAATTCCTTTGCAAGTTTAAAACAAGGAAAAGCAAAGTCTCCCATTTTTTCATCTGTTGGAACCTCAATATATTCATATATTTCTTCTTGTGGTAAGTTTGCTGCTTTGCTAATTTGCTCTGCAATTTTTTGTTTAAAGTCTATCATATATTTCTCTCCATTCTTTTAATCACCTAAGTTAATGCCTATATGTCTGGCTGTTTTAATTAAATCGTGGTCCATATTTACTTTACGTATATTACTTTCTGGTGTATTTCCTGAAACAGCTCCTATTTCTTTATTATTTCCTACTACATCTTCTATTGGCACATAATCTAGTCTTCCGTCTTTAATAACTGTTAATACATTAAATTTTTCTTGTAATGCAAGTTCCATTGCCATTGCTCCATACTTTGTTGAAAGCACTCTGTCAAAAGCTGTTGGTGTTCCACCTCTTTGCATATACCCTAAAACTGTGCATCTAGCCTCTAATCCTGTTAACTCTTGTAATGCTGCTGCCACTTTTTCACCCGCTCCACCTAATTTGTTGTTATCCACGCCTTTTCCTTTATTGCGCACTGCCTTTACACTAATTTCTCCACCTATTGGTTTTGCTCCCTCTGCTACAACTACTACACTAAAACTCTTTCCTCTATTTTTACGATTAATAATTTTTTGTGCCGCTTTATTAATATCGTATGGAATTTCTGGAATTAGCGCTACATCTGCTCCTCCTGCAATGGCTGCTTCTAATGCTATCCAACCTGCATATCTTCCCATAACCTCTAATACCATAATTCTGTGATGTGTAGCACCTGTTGTATGAAGTCTATCTAATGCGTCTGCTGCAACAGATACAGCAGTATTATATCCAAAAGTAATTTCTGTGCATGCAACATCATTGTCGATCGTTTTTGGAACACCAATGACATTAATTCCTTTTAGTGATAAATCTCTTGCTGACTTCTGAGTTCCATCTCCTCCTAACGTAAATAAGCAGTCTATTCCATCTTTTTTGATATTTTCTACGCATTGGTCTGATAGGTCTTTATAGACAATTTCTCCATTTTCTTCTACTGGATAATTAAATACATTAGAATTAGTAGAAGATCCAATAATCGAACCACCTTTTGGTAAAATTCCAATTGCATTTCCTGTTGCATGAGTACATAATTGTACATAATTATTTTCTAGTAATCCTTTATATCCCTCAATAAATCCATAACATTCTACATTATTGTTTTCAGCTGTTTTAATAATAGCTCTAATAACTGCATTAAATCCTGATACATCTCCACCATTTGCTAAAATAGCTACTCTCTTTATCATAAAATCCTCCTTAGTTTATACCGTACGTATATTTATTCTTTCTTATTATATCAATAAATTGAAAAAATACAATATTTTATTAAAAATTTAGCTAAGCAAAATAAATCTCTAACTTTGCTATACTCAAAAATAAAAGAGTGCTACTTTGAAGTGCACCCTTTTCTATTAATATTCACCTACTTTACACTCACATTAATTTTTGTGACCTTAACATTTAGCTCTCTTGTCACAATATTTTGAATTTGCGCAATCTGACTTTCATCTAATTTTTCTGCTCTTACCACTACACTCACATTTCCATTATTCACAAATAATAAAACTTCTTCAAAGCCTTTTGTTTTAATCAAATTTTCTGCTATCATAATAGCATTTTTCTCATTATTGATTTTTTTGATTTCTTCTTGCGCAGCTGTCTTTTCCTCTGTACTCAAGTTATCTGCTTCTAATATCTTTTGGTAATTTTCTAACATTTGTGAATACATTTTATCTCTATCTAGCTTTGATTGTGTGTAATAGCTATTATCTGTTTGTGGAACATTATTTGTTTGATTTGTAGGAACTTGACTATTAGTCTGTGCATTCATATTTGTTTGCATATTTTCACTAGTTTGTACATTACTATTTGCTTGAGTACTACTATTTTGTGTAGTATGATTGGCTGTATCATTCATCGTATTTGTTACTGCTGAGTTTGTAGTTGTTTCATTTGCACTAACTAATGTCGCATCTCCAATTGCTGCCATTTGTTCAGAATCTGCTAAACTACTCGTTGGCAACAAATTTTGTTCATTACTAAAATTTAAATAACCTGCTGCTACTAGCATTAAAGCTACTACAAAAATCACTACCTGATTTTTCTTTAAATTTAAGTTTTTCATTTTCTCCCTTTTCCTTTCTTTTGCTTTTTATATTCTTTTCTTTCGTAAAATTTTATGTACTTTATTCACTCATAGAAAACACTTGAATTTTATGAGAGGAAATTCCTGTTACTGCCTCCACCGCTTGTATAATATTCGTTTTTACCACAGCATTTCCTGCTCCTTGTGCAGTAATGATGGCTCCTTCTATTTTTGGACTTACAATACTTTTGGTAATCGGTATTTTCTCTCCATTATTTTCTTGGTAAATAATTTCCTTTTTACTATCTGTTTCAGTAACCTTTCTGGTTCCTCCACTGGTATCCTTTTCCTCTGTATCTTTTTGAGAAGTATCTTCATTATACATAGGAATTGTTTCATTCGTTTGTGAATAAGTAATTAAAACTTTTACTTTTCCCACGCCTTCTATTTTTCCTAATATTTCCTCTAATTGAATAGATAAGGTATCTTGTGCAATTCCATTTGTTTGTATGCTAGAACTAGTTTCTATTCCTGCCAGTTTTTTATTTGGGTCATCTGAAGTATCTTCTTTTTTCTTTCCACCACTATTCCATATCAAATTAATCGCAATTAAAGTAACAATTAGTATTACTACAAACACTGCTAAATTCTCAATCTTCTTTTTATTATCTCCCTCTTGTTCTTTTGTTAGAAAATTTTTAATCTTGTCCTTTAGCATATATATGTCCTCCTTTACTCATTTATGAAAATATTTTTTGTACTTATTTCATACACACTACTTAAATAATCTTTTAACTCTTTTCTATTTTGACTAGAAATCATATTCTTCTTATTCTGTGTATTTTCCTTTGAATTATTCGAGGTTTGTTCGTTGTTTCCTATTTGAATATTTACTTCTTTTACATCTTCTACTTTTTTGTTTGTATTTTTATTAGTAGCTTGACTATTTGTTTCTATTGCTTCCTTTGAAACTTGTAATCTCAATTGCTTCAAAGTATATTGTTCATCATTTTCCACCTCTAAATTGATACTTTGCACTTGATAGCCCTTGTTTTCTATTTTTTGCTTAATATCGCTTTTGATACTACTTAAATAAATATCTTTAATTTGACTTTGATTTTGGTTGGTTAGTTGATTTTGCATGCTACTACTCTCTTTAGACTTTTCCATATATTTTTCTAAATCTATAATATCAGATACTCTAAATTCATTTCCTGTCACTTTACTAATTACTGGTGATACAATAGAAAACAAAATATACACACCAATTACTACTTTAATGTATTTTTTACTAGTTCCTTCTGGCAGTATCATTTCAATAATCGTACTAATAATCACTGCAATGATAATACCTTGAATCCAGCCACTCATCCATTCCATAATTTCTCCTCATGTCAGTTTAGGGACGTTAGTTTAACTGACATCTGTCTCCTAACTGACATTATTTTATTCTTGTCAGTTAAACTAACGTCCCTAAACTGACATGTGTCCCCTAATGCGACATTTTAGCGATACATTAGTCCACTGTTTGTTATTTTAATCACTAATGTAGTTCCTACAATTAGCATAACAGATACACTACACATAATAGCCAGTAGCATTTTGAAAGTATCGCCCATTTGGTCTAGTAATTTGACTATCTTTTCATCTGCAATAGGCTGACAAATTGCTCCTGCTAAGTAGTATAAAGCCATCAGGACAGCTAGTTTAATAATTGGCCCTATACAAATACAGACAATGACAATAACTCCAACTATTCCTACTGCATTTTTTAGCACATTGCTACACCCTATAACAGTGTCGACTGCATCTCCTAAAATTTTTCCTACTACTGGTATAAAATTGGTGACTGCTGCTTTTGCAGTTTTAGCAGTAATTCCATCTACTGTACTACTTAAGCTTCCCTCTACTGACAAAACTCCTACAAATATAGTTAAGACAATTCCTAACACCCATACCACCGAAGAATTAAAAAACTTTGATAACTTGTCCACTTGTACTCTTGGAGATACCTTTGATACAATTCCTAATACATTTGCGATTAATATAAACGGGATTAGAACTGTTGTGATAAAGTTCCCAATAAAAGTGATGATAAATAAGATGATTGGTTCTGTAATTCCTGCTGATGCTATATTCCCAGTTGTAAGCATTAAGGTAATGAGCAAAGGTACTAGACTATTCATAAAGCCAACTAAACTATCAATGCTTGTCCTTACCATTGTTAAAATATCGGCAAAGTTTTTCATGATTAATGTAACGATTAATATGTATTGCACATAGTAGGTAATTTGTGATATCGATTTATTTTCTAACCCCTCACTAATACTTTTTAATATGCTATGTATGACAATAATAATGACAATACTTCCTAAAATATTAATACAGCTGAGTACTTCTTTCCCTATTATTTTAGAAAATGCTTTTAAAAGTGTCTCATTGTCAATATTTCCTGTAATGGCTGAGGAAAATAGTTCTCCTAAGTCTAAATCTTCGAAAGTATCTGTAGTGTATTTTTGTGCTTCTTTGATAAAGCTAGAAATATTTAAACTATCTTGTTGAGAAGATAAAATTTCTTCTTGTGAAGCAGTTTCCTCCTCTGCATAACTGATGGGAGAAATGCAAAAAAATACTATTAAAAATACGATTAATTTTTTCTTCATTTTTCTCCCTTCTTATGCTTTGAGTTTGTAATGTAGGCACAAACCCTCATGGCAATATCTTCAAAATGGTTTCTAACAAACTGGCAATGATAGGAATAGACATGGAAATAATAATGACTTTACCACCTAAATCTACTTTGCTAGCAATTGCTGCTTCTCCCGAATCTTTACAAATACTAACTGCAAATTCCGTCAAAAAAGCAATTCCTGTAATTTTGATGAGTAATACTAAAAATTCATTGTTAATGGCAGTTTTGCTAGATAGAGAAGTTAGTAAATCTATAATTCCACCTATCTTGTCCATTACCATTAATAAAATTAAAGCCCCTGCCACTAAAGAAACATAAATGGTAAATTCCGGTCTGTATTGCTTGACAATAATAATGATAATTAATGCAATTAATCCTATTCCAATTATTTTAATAATGTCCATTGCTTCTCCCATCTTTATACTAATAAGCTTATAGCCCAAACATTGTCCTTACACTTGTAAATAAAGTACTAATTTCTTTGATTACAAGTGTTAATACAATAATTAACCCGGCAAGTGTTGTCATCATTGCTTGGTCTTCTCTGCCTGCTCTTACAAGCACTTGATAAAGCACTGCTACTAAAATTCCTATTGCTGCTATCTTAAATAATAAACTAATATCCATGTTCTCCTCCTTAAATTAGAATAATTGCAA
Source organism: uncultured Clostridia bacterium (assembly GCA_910589185.1). Lineage (GTDB taxonomy): Bacteria > Bacillota > Clostridia > TANB77 > CAG-508 > CAG-273. The sequence goes on along the minus strand of CAJUSU010000008.1, from coordinate 10,922 downwards.
TTGTTAAACCGCCTACAATTCCTAAAGTACGATACATTTTTTCATTCCTGATTTTTTCTTGTTTTGCTTGCTCTAATTGCGTATCTAGAAACTGCACTACTACTTCAATTTCACTAATTTGCCCTTCTACATCAGTTTGTCCAAGTAATCTTCCTAAATTAGACAGAATGGTAATATCTTCTTTCGTTAAATTGTTAGGTACATCTGTAAAAGCATTTGCCCAAGCATCTCCTGCGTTTTCTTCTTTCATTCTGTTAGAAGCTCTTGCAAAAATTTGACCAACATTTCCTTCAATTTTGTTAGCAATTTCTAAAAATACATTTGGAATTGGTTCATAAGTAAATTTAATTTTAGTCGCAAATATGTTTAATGCACTTTTCATTTCTTTTAGTTCTTTTTCACGGTTGGAATATTTTTTAGAAAATAGAATACCAAGTAACGTACTAGCTACTATAATGGAAATTAATAAAATAATCTTGAAAAAAATCATATATATCCTCCTTAAACAACTTGTTTAGCAGTTTGCTTGCTATATCCAAGTTGTATTTTTCTATTGTTATCTAAAAATAAAATTCTATCTATCATTTGTTTTGTAAGCAATTGACTTAAAATTGGATTTCGTCTTAATTCTTCCATATTCGCTCCATGTGCTGTAAAAATTCCTCTTACTCCTGAGCAAACTGCATACTCAATAGCTTCTATATCTTCCATACTTCCAATTTCGTCTGCTACAATCACCTTTGGGCTCATAGAACGCACTAACATTTTCATGCCTAATGGCTTAGAAATATTTTCTATGACATCTGTTCTAATTCCAATGTCATTTTGCGCAACCCCTTTATCTGTAGCAGATATCTCGCCACGTTCATCTACTACTCCAATTGTCATTCCTCTAAAATTCATTTCTGGGATACCATTACTAATTCTTCTAATCAAATCTCTTAATAATGTGGTTTTCCCGGCACCCCGGTGGAGATACAATTAAAGTTGTGTAAATATCATTGCTATATGGATTTAAAATATAATTTAGGGCTTGTGTACTACAATTGAAAACTTGTCTTGCTATTCTAAAATTCAAGCTACTAATATAGTTCAAGTTAATAACTTGCCCTTCTTTTATTACTGCATTTCCTGTAATTCCAACACGATGTCCTCCTTTTAAGGTGATAAAGCCATTGCAAATTTGGTTTTGATAAGAATAAATAGAATTTTCACAAATCTTTTGTAAAATCTGTAGCACAGTATCTGGCGTTACAGGAAATGAAATTTGCTTTTCTGCTTGTCCATTTCTTAAAATAATAGGCTTATTCGTTCTTATTCTGATTTCCTCTAAATCTTCTAGGAGATTCTGTTTTATCTTTTGTTTCATCTCTTCCGGAAAGAAGTTTAATATTTCATCCATTGATTACCTCTTTTGTATAAAAATAAATACGAACTAACAAAATCTAAATAACAGAGTTATTAAGATTTTGTATCGTTTCTCATAACTTATCTCTACGTCACTTCGTTCCTAGAGCTAAGAAAAAAACATAGTCATATAATATATATATGACTATGCTTCTTATTTTAGAACTATTTTTATTAATTTTTTAAGGTATGTCCCCAACCTAACACTATTCTTCCCAGTTGTGATATACATTCATAACATCATCTAAATCTTCTAGTGTATCAATTAGCCTTTGCATTTTTTCTCCATCTTGTTCACTTAAAGCAATATAAGTAGAAGGTACCATTTGTACTTCTGCTTCTAAGAATTCTAAGTTTTGTGCTTCTAAGGCTTCTCTTACCTTTGAAAAATCAGCTTGTGATGTAGTAATTTCATAGCATTCGTCTGTTGATTCAAAATCTTCTGCTCCACTGTCTAATGCTAACATCATCATATCATCTTCTGATAAGTTTGTTGTCGTTTTATCTATAACAATAACGCCTTTTTTCGTAAATAAATAAGATACACAACCTGTTGTTCCTAAATTTCCACCTGCTTTGTCAAAAGCATGGCGTACATCTGCTGCTGTTCTATTTTTATTATCTGTACTTGCTTCTACAATAACTGCTACACCGTTTGTGCCATATCCTTCATATACAATTTCTTCATAATTTTTGTTGTCGCCTTCTCCTGCTGCTTTTTTGATTGCATTATTAATCGTATCATTTGGCATATTGGCTGCCTTACATTTTGCAATAACATCTTTTAATTTAGAGTTTCCAGCCGGGTCAGGTCCACCTTGTTTTACAGCAATTAATAATTCTCTACCTAATTTTGTAAATATTTTTCCTCTTGCAGCATCTGCTTTTCCTTTTTTTGCTTGAATATTGTGCCATTTTGAATGTCCTGACATGTGAATTCCTCCTTGTTTTTTTATTTCTAAATCATTGTAACACATTTTTGAAGTTTTGTGTAGTATCCTATGAAATTTATCTCACTTTTATTAAACTTTCCAATAATATATATTAATGCTTTGTCAATACATTAGCCTACATCATACCTTTATCATATTTCCATGCAAGAATACGGCCCACTGCTTGATCAATTGTTTTTTCGCTAATCTTACCACTTTTTACAGCTTGTTTCACAGATGAGATACTTGCTTTGTAGTCAGTTGTTATGATTAAGTCATTCCCTGCCTGAATCGCTTTTATAACTGCATCATCATCTTTTGCTACAGCTTCCATATCTAAATCATCTGTCATAATAATCCCCGTAAAATTCAAGTCATCTCTCAACAAATTATGAACTTTTTTAGAGAGTGAAGCTGGGTTGTTTTTATCAATACTTGTTACAATGTTATGACTGATCAATACTGCTTCTGCCCCTGCCTCTATCCCTGCTTTAAATGGAGGCAAGTCGTTGTTTACAATATCCTGATAACTTCTTTTATCTATTGCAGTTCCAGTATGAGTATCTATATTATTTCCATACCCAGGGAAATGCTTTAGCGTATATGATACCTTGTGTCCTTTATTGCTACTAATAACCGTTTTCGCATAAGTAGATGTTAATTTAGTGCCTTGTCCTAATGTTCTTTGATACATATAGTCATTTGAATTTGTTGATACATCAACAACTGGCGCTAAATTTAAATTTATCCCTAAACTATTTAACAGTTTGCTTTTTTCTATGGTATCTTTTTCTATCTGTTCAAACCCGCCTAATTGGTACAATTCCATTGGAGATTTAAATTTAGATTTTGCAAGGTTTGAATTACTACTCACCCTTACTACAATTCCACCTTCTTCATCTACTGCTGTTAATATTGGAATATTCGCTACTTTTTGAAGTTCTTTCATTGTATCTATTACTTGTTGTTTTGTTTTATCTTTAAAATCCTTTGCAAAGAAAATATATCCTCCAAATTGATATTGCTTTAATATTTCCTTTGCATTACTATTTGGAAATCGAACTAAGAATAGTTGACTAATCTTTTCATCTAATGTCATTGTTTGAAGTTTCTGATTTGCTTTTTGTTCATATGCATTAAAAATCCCACTAATTGTCTCTTCATTTTGAGTTATACTAGTATTACTATCTTTATTTTCTAGATTGAGAATATTTTCATATGTTAAATGACTTTCACTATTACTCTCTATCATTCCTTTTTCTTGTGAAAAATATATTGTTTTAATTCCTACTATAGCTAAAATAGCCAATATTAATGAGCAAATCCCAATGGTTCCCTTTTTCATATTTTCCCCTTTCATATGTCATGTCTTATTCTTTTTTGAAAGTCTTCCTCCATATCATTCTTTCCTTTACAACTAAAGTTATCTATTAGATTTTTCTAATTCATCAAAAAGTCTAATACATTCATTCCAGCATCTGTTGTTGTTTTATAAATTTCTGTATAACCACATTTCGTACAACTTACTGTAATGAACTTTTTATTTTGCACATCAAATAATTTGGCAAAATTTCCTCCTGTTGCCTGAAATTGATCTTTTTCAAAACCTGTATTTCCACATTTCACACATTTCCACTCTGACATAATAAATTCCTCCTTATTCTTTCACTGGAACAAAATTCTTAGCAAATTGATATTTATCCCTATTTCTAATATAGAGGAATCCAATTCCACAAAAAACAATTGCTCCAATAAAGTTTACAAATAAATCTTTCATAGTATCATAGATACCAATATCTAAATAGCCATTTTCTATTGTTGTGACTGTTCCATCTTTGGAATAAATCTCTGTTTTTTCAATTTCCTTTATTTTCACAGGATGATTTTCACCATCTGTATTTAACTCCACTGTTGCAATACTTTGTACAATTCTATCTTTTTGCATATCTGTTTTTAACACATTATCTGCTGTAAATTCGCAAAACTCCCATAATACACCTACTGTCATGGAAAAACAGAAAGCCACTAAAACTACATACATTGGTGATAAATGAATCTTTTTGCTATTTTGATTTAAAACATCCACCAAAGAAAATCCAACTCCTGCACATATAAATCCATTGAGTGTGTGCAGTATGGTATCCCAAAAAGGAATAAGACCATAAAAATTATTAATCTCTCCTAAAATGGTAGCTGAAAAGATAAACAAGTAAATAATGCTTTCTAACAAACTTGGTATTCCTATTTTGAACTTTTCAGATACAATAGTTGGCAAGGTAAATAAAATTAATGCCACAATACATAGCATTGCATTTTGAAAATTCCCCAATATGATTTGGAATACCATACTAACAACTACTAAAATTCTTAATACTAAATATACTGCTATTGACTTTTTGCTTGTCTCAGTATATTTCTTTTTCATCTTTTTTGAAAACTTTCCCATAAGCACTCTCCATTCTTATACAAAAATTGATAACTATTCTCCTTATTGCTACACCTATCATAGCATAAAGAAAAATAATTATCAATTCAAAATTTTATTGGATTAATTTTTCAAAACTATTTTTATTTAATAAAGTATTTGATACAAATTGTCCATCTTTAAAATTTGCCCAATTATTAAAAACACAAGGTACATTTTTTGCTTTTTCTAAAGTGTCTACTTTAATAATGTTGATGGGTATATTTTGAACTTTGGTATATTCCTCTATTTCTCTAATACTGTTTAAAGTATATGGGCATTCTGGACTATAATAAATGGTAAAGTCTGTTGTATCACATTGCATTTTTCTTGCTGTTTCTGTAAACTTTGGTGGCTCTCCTTGAAAAGTCAAAGCTAGTAATTCATATTCTCCAATGCTATCTACCACTTTAAATCCATACTTTTCAAAGAAATTTTTTTCTGATAAGAAAGGCTTTTTCTTTTTAGAAGTAATGGTACAAATTCCACTTTTTCCTTTTGCTCTGCTATCTTGTATCGCATACTCCAATAACTCTTTTCCATATCCTTTTTCTTTAAAAGAACCTGCTACCCATAAGCAATAAATATACATGAAATTTTGTCCAGTAATTGGTACCCACGCTTTTTTCAATGGTGCATACTCAATAAAAATTTTACCTTTTGCATTTAGCTTTCTGAAGACATGTCCCTCTTGTATTCTTTGTTTTAGCCATTCTTTTTTTGCATTTACTCCCTCTTGATGTTTTTTATCCCCTATGGCACAACAAAGATGTTCCTTTTCTATATTTTCTAAATCTAAGTTAATATATTCGTTCATTCTTTCTCCCTTACAACTGGTATTCTAATCACTGTTTTTAAATTCTCTGCCTTTGCTTTTCTTGGGTCTGATAGATAGATTTCGTGATGTCTTCTTACCCTTCCACTTTTTAGCTTATTTCCAATATCATTTTTTAATTGGTTTGCTTGTATATATTCTTCTATTGCTTGTATGGTTTTAGGTTCTTCATCATAAGAACCTTTGTGTAGCATTTGAACACATAGTCCTTCTTCTAGTTCTACAAATTCTGCTTTACTAACCTCTAGTCCCTTTTTCTTCTTTACTTCTTGGCAAGCCCAATCGAATACTTCTTGTGTAACAAATTCTGGTTGTCTTATCATCGATATCCATTCAAACTTTTCTTTTTGTTGATAATCTACTGTTTTATTTCCTTCATTCCACCATAGCCCTTCTAGTGGCGGAACTACATATTCAAAATATCCTTTTATTTGATTTTCTCCTAGCTTGCTCATTTTTATCGTAAATGACAAAGCATATAATAGAGACAACGCCTCTTGATATTCTCCACTTTCACTATTTGGATTGCCTTTACCTTTTATCATAATGAACTTCATATTCGGTACTTGTATTAGCATTGGTTTTGTTTTGGGCAAATATAAATCTTTGTATTCTTTTTTGTAATCTAACTTTTCCATCTTTCCTTCTTTCTAGTCTTCTATGGCTATATAAATATGAATTTCTTGATTTTGCATATCACTTGAATTATTTTGGTATTCTTCGAAATCACAAGTATATTTTCTATTTAAGTCCATATTCCAAATTTCTCCCCAAGCTTTTCCTACGGCATTTTGAATATCTCCGTGAATAACAAACTTTGCATATTTTCCCTTTGGAATTATTTTCACTACTCTATTTTCTGTATTCCCAGATTGCTTGCTTACCTCTGTGCAAACCATAAAGTTATATGGCTTTGTGTAATCTTTCTCATAATCTGTATATAAGCCAATTGTTTTACCATTCACCTTGTTTTCAATTTTTTCATATACACCTTGTGTAAAAAATGCTTGCCACATATTTGCTATGTCTTGCATAGACTTTCCGTTTTCATTAGTAGTTTTAACTACAATTCCTTCCACAACTTTTTCTTCTAACTCTACAATTTCATATTCCATATTTCTTACCTCCTGTTATCAATTATATAGAAGTGTAATTGACAACAGTATGTCATATTATGAATAGTTTTTTATCATTTTTTGTATTTTTTCTTTTACAATATCTTTGGCATATTCTGGTGCTATTACCTTTATATATTCTCCAAAAGATAAAATATATTCATAAACCCAATCATTTTCAGGATAGTCCACATGAATGATAAAATTGCCATCTTCTTTTTGAGTTATACTTTCCTTTTCAAATTCATCATATACTCTATATGCTTTCTCTTTGGATATCTCTAGTTTTAAAGAGATGAATTTGATATCATAAGGTTTTCTTTCTTGCTCTTGTGGGAGTTCTCTTTCAAAGATTTCGTCCAATATTTTTATTTCTCTTATTCTAGCAATTTTAAATATCCTATAATCTTGCTTCACTCTGCAAAATGCTTTGATATACCAAGCTTTATCTTTGAACCAAATTTGTAATGGCTCAACCTGCCTTTTTCTTTCTTCTCCATAAGAGTTAAAATAGGTAAACTCTATTACTTGTCTATTTAATATCGCCTGTTTTATCCTTTCAAATTTCTTGTTTTCATTGTCCCAATTGGAAAAGTCTATTTCTATCCAATTTCTTGCTTGTTTATGAAATAGTCTGCTCATTTTTTCTAAGGCTTTTTTCTCACTATTTTTATCTAACTTCTCTAAACTTTGCAGAGCAAATATAATTTGATTTTGTTCTTCTTCTGATAGGATAGATTTGTCTAATACAAAGTTATCTAGTAGGCTAATGCCTCCACCTTTTCCTTTGTTGGTATATACAGGAATGCCTGCTGTACTTAAAATATCAATATCTCTATATATGGTTCTGACTGATACCTCAAAATGCTCTGCCAATTCTTTTGCAGTGGCAGTTTCTTTTTCTAATAATAAATACACTATTTCAAATAATCGATTAATTTGCATTTTCTCACCCTAGATGATTATATCACATAAATATGACATCTACACGTCATATTTATTTTTTCTTCTTGATAGGTAAATCTTTGCAAGTATCTATTACAATATCCTTTATCATTTCACGATTATCTATATCTTCTACCATGTACATAGGCTTAGCACCTTTGTATGGTATAGCTTCTTTCATATTATATTTTTTGTTGCTTTCTACAATTTTAATAAGAAGTCTGCTGTCATAAATTCCGCCAAATAAAATGGTGTTATAGTAGAGTAAATATTCTCCCATCATTGCTCTACAAGTGATATTTTCTAATAATGATAATTGTTCTAGTATAAAATCTCTGTATTCTTTTGTTGTTGCCATATTATAAATCCCTCTCTTTCAATTTTCTATATTAGTTGTTACTAATATTCCTTCCATATTTTCATAAGGTTCTGTTCTTGTGTTGTTCTCTAGCTTGTCCTCTTCTTTTTCATATAAACTCTTAGACATAATACGTTTTCCAAACATAATAAATTCTACCCAAGTTACTTGTTTTTTACCATTTGTAGTTGGAATAGTGCTGTAATTCACATTGTATCCTAAACAAGTACAAGAAAAATGTTCACTTCCATCTGTGGTTGCCATTCCTGTTTTTAATGGTACTAAAACAAATATTGGCTTTCTTAAACTAAGACATCTTAAAAAGTCAATGCTAAAAATAGTTAACCATAAAATTACTATTCCTAATATAATTCTAACTACCCATTTCATACCTTTTTTCATAAGTTTCCTCCTTTTATAAAACATAAACAGAAGTAACCTTGTATGTCACTTCTGTTATTATAGTCATTTATTCATTGTAAATAAAACTTGTTTCATATATGCTATCTGCACACAAGTCAATGTTTTCACCCCATGTAATAGTTCCATAAGCTATTTTTACAGACTTAAAAAATTCCTGATTTTTTAGTTTTTTAAAAACTCCCTTTTCTAAATATGGTTTCATATCTTTTATTCTTTTTTCTCCATTATCAAATGTAACTAATATTTGATAATTTTCTAAGGCTTTTACCTCTTTTATTCTATTCATATTTGTCCCCTTTATTTAAGATAATGGTTGAATATTGAATAGTTCTTCATAATTTTCACATAACAACCAATTCGCTTCTAATTCCTCTTTATGTATTATACTCCAAGCTTCCACTAATTTCAATTGCTTTTTTGGAAAATCCCCTTTTATCAATTTTCCATCTAAAGTAAATATGGCTTCTTTGTGATTATAATAAGCATGGAAATGTGGTGGTTGATGGTCATCATAATACATTCTAATAAGAATACCATAAAACATACTAATCGTTGGCATATCTCACCTTCTTTACTGTAATTTCTTATTGGATAATTTGAGCAGAGTCGCTCAATGACTTAAATTAAATGACTATAATTATTTAGCATAATAACATATACTTTAACAAATGACAAGCATTCTCTAAAAAATGAGCACATTCTAAAATGTACTCATCTCTTATTTTTTAATCTCTTTCTTTAATTACATACTTTTCTCTAAATGCAAGTATTCCACTAGTAAAGCAAAATATAAAAGCTAAAATAATGGTTAATGGTTGTATCCATTCAAATATCTCTCCATTATAAGTTTCTGGATAAAAATAATTCATAGCCATATGAATAATAAAAATAGTAATAGTGATTATACTAAAGATAACACATGCTGCGCATGCAATATTTTGCATTATTTGCATAGTCTTTTCTATTTTCTCTTCACTTTGTTTCATCTTGACCAAATTTTCTTCTGCTTTCTGATGATATTCCTCCATTTTAATTTTCTCCCCGCTTAATAGTTCATTAACACTAATACTAAGTTCATTACATAAATCAAGCATAATAGATGAATCTGGCATTCCTTTTCCTGTTTCCCATTTTGAGATTGCTCTGTCTGTAATGTTTAACTTTTCTGCTAATTGAGATTGTGTCATATTTTTATCTTTCCTACATTCAGAAATAAATTTTCCTACCTTTACTTGGTCCATAATATCTTCCCCCTTTTGAATATTATTATAGAAGTATTATTTAAAAAAGTAAACAAACTAATCGTTGAGTGAGATATCAACGATTAGTTGTGCTGTTATTCTTTCGTTTTTCTTTCGTTTTTCTTCTATCATAATCTTTTTTATCTTCATTATATTTGGAAATACTAGCCCTCTATTTCCTCTTTTTACTAATGCTAAAACCTTATTAGCTTTAGCTTCTATTTCTTTTTGCAATTCATAACCAATTCTTACGGGTGCATTATTTGTTATATAGGTATCACTAATAAATTCTTCTATTACTGGAAACATATTTTGGATTAAGAAAACTCTATTCTCGTTGTTTACTTTTCCCAAAACTAAAGTATCGACTTTAGGGAACTTCTTATTTTCTATTTGTTTTTGTACTTTTCTATCATATATTGCTTTATATTTTGTTACCTTTGAACTAATTGGAATAAGCCAATATAAATAGTCTAATGATATATCTCTTAAACAATAAAAACAAGGTCTTTTAATTCCTTTTTCTTTATTTTGCATTAGTTCCAAATCTTGTACTTTTTCATAGTAGTCATCTTTAATAAAATAAAAATATCCCTTTTGAATTTGCATCTATTTTTCCTCCAAAACATAATAAAGGGTACTTTTAATAAAGTACCCCCATATAAATATTTGTTCACCTACTCATTTATTACTTATCTTTCAAAGCTACGCCAATAGGGTGGCGAAATACATTTGTTCACCTACTCATTTATTACTTATTTTTCAAAGCTACGCCAATAGGGTGGCGAAATACATTTGCTATTAATATTATACACTCTGACGTTTATGCTTGTCAAGAATGAATAGTATTAATGATTATATTTTATGTAAAATTTTTAAAAGTATACTGTTAGTTTGTTTCTAATACCTTTTTTGCATAAGAACAATCTGCAATAAGCTTCTTATTGTATTTTTCTGAGTTTTCAATAACACATTTTACTAATGTTTTTGCAATTCCTTGTCCTTGATATTTACTGTCTACTCCAGTATGAATTATATTCCATGTATCCTCTAATTCCTCAAATTCACATTCACCAATTTCCATCTCATTGTCATAAGCCACTGCTCTATTTTCACTTTTTATAAATTTAATATCAATCATTTTCTTTCCTTTCTATAAATTGACTATCTAATCTTTGTCAAGTCCTATTTTATAAATTTAT
>CAJUSU010000007.1:30538-59690 GCA_910589185.1 uncultured Clostridia bacterium | reverse complement strand
GTTCCTGTTGTTGAAGCATTTTGTCCACTTTTTTGATTCCATGTATATATTCCTTCTGTTGTTGCTGTGTTTCCACTAGTCCCATTAATTGCTTCTATGGTTGTCTTTGTTGATGCTCCATCTGTTGTATTATTCGTACATCCTGTTACTGCATAGACTGATGCTACCGCATTTCCTTCTGCCTTTGTTGCACTTGTTCCTCCACTGTCTAAATTGGCATTATTGATTGTTATTTCTTTTCCATTTTGTCCATATTTACTTTGGCTTAAGTATGTTACTGCTCCCCATTCGCTATTCTTCATTAAATGACTATCTGTATTGGAGCTACTTAATCCATAGATATTTCCGCTACTCGTTAATGCTCTTGACACGTTATATGCGTCATTTATTGTGATATAGTTCATGGCATAAGTACTCCCTTGAAATACTGGATAACTGATTTTTGTATCTGTTGTTCCGTAAATATCATCTAGCCAGTTTCTAGCTGTTCCCCATCCATCTTTACCTGTTAGATTTTCTGTTTGGTGTATATATACTTGTCCTTTTTGGTCATTCATATAACTTACATTACTTTTCTTATTTGGTGCTGTGTTATTTCCTGTTGGAAATCCTGCTTCGAACTTTGCCACCCATATTCCTGTTAGTTCTTTGTTCCAACCTCCATTTTCATATCCTATACTTGTTTCATTTGTAAAGGCTGGGTGTACTGTGTAATCTGCTGTTGTATCTGGTACTTCGTCTACATTTTTCATTCTTTGTGCAGTTCCTATCGTTCCATCTTCTTTATAATACTGGTCTGTATCACCTATTAAAAATACAACATCTATGGTTTGTCCTGTTATTTTATATGCAAATCTTGGTATCCATACCCACATACTTCCATCTTGTGTTTGAGTATTTGCCCATTTTCTGGTTTCATAAGTATCTCCATATTCATACCAATCTTTATCGTTAGCATTAGTTGTTACTGTTTCTCCCTTTTTGCTATCTGTTGGCATGTCAAATTTAATTGGAGTCATTCCTGTTAGTAATTGTGGAGTATTTACTTTTTTGTCTTTATTATATATTGGTGTTTCATTACCATTTATATATTCATTCAACATATTATCTATACTGTTCATATATTCTTGCTCATTTTTAATTGCATCTTCTGTCTTATTCTTCGCTTCTTGAGCTTTTTTGAAAATACTATTATCTCCCATGGTATACATTATGGTTATTCCTACTAAAATTAAAAGTATTACTATAGTTACTACTAATGCCACTAATGTAATACCTTTTTGCTTTTTGATAAATTTTTGTTTCATTTTTCTTCGTTTCCTCCTTTATCTTTAGTGTTTCTTCTTTTCTTATTTTTATACATTATAAGCAATTTTTTATTCTTTCTAGTATGTTTTATTTATGTATATCTTATCAATACGTGTCATAAAATGTCAATATTTTTGCAAAAAATATTACACTATAGTCTATTATTTTAATATCCTATAGTGTAATATTCTCTAAAACCTCTTTTATTTGTTCTTCTATATCTTCTATTTTTCCATCATTCACAATAACATACTGACTTTTACTTGTATAGAACTCGTCTGGCATTTGTGCTTGCAATCTTCTAGTTGCTTGTTCTCTTGTGATATGATCTCTTTGTATAATTCTTTCAATCTGCAATTCTTCGTCTTTTGCAATAACAGCAATCACTAAATTGCAAATGTCTTCTAATTTTGCTTCAAATAGTAATGGTGCATCAATGGCTATTATTGATTTTTGATTATTGGTATATATCTTTTTGATTTCTTCTTGGAGAGCTACATGGATATGCCTAAAGGTACATTCATTTAACTTTCTTCTTTTTTCTTCGTTATTATAAATGATATTAGCAAGCTTTGGCCTATCTAATTCACCATTTTCTTGTAATATTTCTTTTCCAAACAAAGTTATAATATCTGTTAAGTACTCATTTCCTTTTTTGGATAGTTGCTTGGCCATTTTGTCTGCGTTTAGCACTTTTATCTGATACTCTTCTTCTAGTATTTCACATACTGTGCTTTTTCCTGCCCCTGAGCTTCCTGTAATCCCTATAATCATACTCTAACAGTTCCTTTCATGTCTTCCATTGTAATAATTTTATTTGTATAATCTAAATTAGCCCAAGAATCTTTTTCATATCCTAAGGTATATATGTTAGTAGCATATATATCTGTTTGTAGCATTTCTTTTAAGACTTTATTTTTGCTTTCGTCCATATATTTTTTAACAGATGTTACAATGTTCAATTTTGGATTTCTGGCTGTTGCTTCTGAAATTAGTTTTCTGCCATTTTCATTAAATCCAAGTACACGTACATATGGTACTGTTTTTTTAGATGCTTCCATCATCTTTTTATTAATTCCTAATAAGCAGTAAATTAAAATTCTTTGAATTCTTGTTTGTGTATAGCGCTTTGATTTAATAATATTTACTAAGTCTATGATATTATTACAAGAATCAGCAGCACTTTTAATAGCATGTTCTAACCCTTCTGTTACATCTGGTATTTCTCTAATTTCTTCTATTGTCATTGTTCTTAATTTGTATAAAATTTGTGTTTGGAATTTGCTTAAATCTAATACATAATGTCCATTCTGAAGTTCCTGTGCTAATAAAATATAAGAAGAACGAGGCATTACTTTCATAATATCATTGAACTGTCTACCTACTATCATTTTGCGGATTGCTGTTGCACTAGCAAAATCATCTACAATAAAGTCATCATGGTAAACTACCTTTTCTCTTTTAATTCCTTCTGGTCTTAAAGAACTTTTTAATTTTTTCATAGCTTTCAAATATTCTATTCCTAAAATATTATTGGAACCTGCTAACACATTAGCATATCTTTTGATATCATTCAAATATAGCATTACTGCACTTTCACGCGCTTTCGGAAAAGATGTTCCTTTGCTTAACTCATGGTTTAGCATAGTAACATATTCTTTTGGCTCCTGATAAAGTACATTGGCAATATTATTTAATGTTGCTAAATTGTCCGCTTCCATTCCAAAGGAAATACTGTCAACTACTTGCAAAGAGTCTAAAATTTTGATAGCACCTTCTGCAAAATTTTCTGCACTAGAAGTACTGTATACTGTTGGAAGTTCTATTACTAAATCAGCACCATTTGCCATTGCCATCTTAGTTTTTGTCCACTTATCTACAATGGAGGTATTGCCTCTTTGTACAAAGTTACCTGTTACAACACAAACAACATAGTCTGCATTCGTTTGTTCAATTGATTGCTTAATATGATATAAATGTCCATTATGAAATGGATTATATTCGGCTACGATACCTAGTACTCTGCTCAAGACTTTTCCTCCTTTGATTTTATATAAAATATACTTTATTAGTTGAACAAATTTTAATACATTGATATAATATCATAAATTATTAAAATTGACAATTAGAAAAGGAGAATTTTTATGGATAAAGTTACAATTTATACAGACGGCGCTTGTAGCGGTAATCCTGGACCTGGTGGTTGGGGTGCAATTTTAATGTCAGGTGAAAATTCAAAGGAGATTTCTGGTGGCAAAAAAGATACCACTAATAATATTATGGAATTGACTGCAGTCATAGAGGCTTTGAAATTGTTAAAACGCCCTTGTCAGGTGGATTTATACAGTGATAGTGCTTATGTTGTAAATGCTTTTTTACAAGACTGGATTTCTAGTTGGATTAAAAATAATTGGATCAATTCTAGTAAAGAAGAAGTAAAAAACAAAGAACTTTGGCAAGAATTAGTAGCACTCACTGAAACTCACTATGTTATTTTTCATAAAGTAAAGGGACATAGTAATAATAAATACAATAATCGTTGCGATGAACTTGCTAGAAATGCAATTAAAGACTTAGATTAGCAAAACTGATTGCTTTCTGTTTAAAATACGAAAAGGGACAGTTCCATTTTTTTAGAACTGTCCTATCTTTTATTTATACCACTTTAATATTTCATTTAACTCTTTTCTAGGCCTTTGGTGTGGATCTTGGTTAGGATATCCAATAGAAATTGCACAAATTAGTTCTTTTTCTTCTCCTACTAATTTTGCAATTTCTTTTTGCGTATAAACAGTATCTCTAATCCAAAGTGAACCTAATCCCATGTCTGTTGCTCTCAAACAAATATGTTCTACTGCACCACCAATAGAAAGTGCATCTCCTGTTGTCCAGTTTGCATTATATTCTTTAAAAACTAAAATCAATACTGGTGCTTCTCTAATTACCCTTGCGGTTGTTGGTACACTACTTTTCTTTTCTACTAATTCTTGTCCTTCTGTTTCTCTAGATGTTAATTCATCTTCTAGCATGATATCTGCAATTTTATTTTTATCATCTCCTCTTACAATTAAAAACTCCCAAGGTTGTCTATTCTTAGCAGATGGCGCTAATCTTGCACAGTCAATTAAATCTTCAATTAACGTATCTGGTACATCCATTGTTTGATATTTTCTAATACTTCTTCTATTTTCTATTGCTTCTCTTAACTCCATTTTTCACCTTTCTAGAAGTAACAACAATTCCTTTCTTAACTGTTCTTTTTACTTCATCTGCTCTTTGCGTTATCTCTTCTTTTACTCCATTAGCATAATCACTAATATCTTCTCTCATTTCATAAGCTTTATTGCTGATTTCCTCTTTCATTTCGTTTGTTTTCTGTTTAATCTTTTCACTCTGCTCTTTTATAATGGCTGTCCACTTTGGAAACGCATTAATTAATCTTCTATTTAAAATCGATTTTCCTTTTAAGAATTCTTTTACTTTCTGTGAAATTTCTTCTGTATTATCTTGCGGATTTTCTTTGTCAAATTTCGTAGTCGTAGAACGGAAATTGACAACTACTCTTAAAGAAACTATTAAGTCTGCTACAAATAGCACTGCCATTGCAATTGCTATAATATTCAATATATTTTCTGGTACTTTTGCTAAATTATCAAAAATGAAAGGATTAACAACATAAATCAGTAATACACCTAAAATTCCAAATGGAATAATGGTTTCAATACATACTCTTCCATTAATATTGAATTTACAATCACTGTAATCCCACCATCTAGCATGAAATAACTTTTCCATGATATAACTAGTGGCATATTCCAATACACCACACACTAAAATTGCTGTACTAAAAAGTCCTACTGGATGTGCTTTTAGTCCTGTTAGACATAATGTAATTAATAAAGCTCCACATCCATAAATTGGACAATATGGTCCTACTAAAAATCCTCTATCTGCAAATTTATGCTTTTGAATTAATTGCAATGTTACTTCCATCATCCAACCACAAATGGCAATGATAAGGAAGTACAAAAAATATGTTGCTATACTATACTCCATTTTCTTAATAGCTGTAGCTATATAAAGCTACTCACTTTCCCCTTTCCTTAAAGCTTATTTAATTGTTCTAATTGCTTCATCTGTAATTTTATCTTTATCAAATCTTCTCATAATTATTACAATAATTGCTACAATCAAAAAGGTTACTCCATAAATTAGCAAACTAGCTTGCCAATTTCCTTCTAACAAACTTGCTCCTGCCCATGTAGAAGAAATCACTGATGGAAATCTGGCTATTGTTGAAATAATGATAAACTCCATCGGTTTAATTGGTAATAATGCTGCAATGTATGTTAGCAAATCTTTTGGCGTTCCCGGAATAAAGAATAGAATGAAAATCAAAAAACGAATGGTCTTTGGATTTTGAAATAACTTACTATTCTCTATCTTCTCTATTTTCTCTTTAGACACAAAATCGTAAATAAATTTTCTTCCCAATTTGTGTACTAGTAAATAAATAAAAGCTGAAATAATAGCTGCTGATACCATAATAAATACCGTTCCCCATATGCTTCCATAACAAACACCTGCTAAGATTTCAATTGGTTCTCCAGGAATAATAAATAGAAAGATTTGTGCAAACTGCAAACCAAATAACATCAATACTCCTAGAAAGCCCGAATCATTAATCCTTGCTTGAAAAGCTTGTTGCCCTTCCGGCGTTCCTAGTTCTTTAATTACTGGTATCAAATACGCTGTAACTGCTATTGCAATAGCAAGTACAACACCTAATAAAACTAATTTAAATATCTTTGTTTTTTTACTCATTTTAGTGTACATTCCTTTGTTCTTATTTCTAGCTAGCATTATACCCTAATTATTTATAGAATAAAAGTTATTTGAGTTAATTTTAATAAATTCTTAATGTCAGTTTGGGGACGTTAGTTTAACTGACATCTGTCCCTCAACTGACATTTTACCATTTGTTTCCAAAATGTCAGTTAAACTAACGTCCCCAAACTGACAAACTATAACACATACAACACAATGCAAAGGAAATGTAACAAGCTACCAATACAAATACAAACATGGAAAACGGAATGGATATAACTATGCTTTTTTCCTAGACCATACAAAATAGCACCAACAGTGTATACAATTCCACCTGCTAGTAATAACCAAAATCCTGTCATACCTAATAGCACTGGTAAAATATTAATTTTGACAATAATACACCACCCCATAACTAAATAGCAAATCATAGAAAATACTTTATACTTTTTTAGGTCAATTGCTGTAAAAACTGTCCCTATAATTGCCATCGCCCATATAATTCCAAAAATGGTCCACCCTACTACTGGGTCATATTCTCTCAATGTACATAAAGCAAATGGTCCATAAGAACCTGCTATTAGATAATAAATAGTGCAATGGTCTAATACCTGCATCACTTTTTTACCTTTTACTTTTGGACTCAATCCATGATAAACGCTAGACATGGTATAAAGTACAATCATAGATATTCCAAAGATGGCTCCTGTTACAATTCCATATATATTATGGTGAATACTTGCTACTACAATGCATAGTACAAGTGCTACTAATCCAATTACTCCACCAACAATATGAGTAACCATATTACAAATTTCTTCTCCCTTTGTATAAGTAGGAAGTATTCTATCTGCTAATTTTGTTCTTGTCATTTTTTAACTCCTCCTGTTGCTTTTCTATACTCAAATTTTTTCCAATTTATTCAATTTTATTCTGCTATTCACAATACGGTGTGTAATAAATCAAAAAACATTTCCTATTCAAATTCTACTTATTCTATCATAAGCTTGGTAAATAAAAAAGCCCCTTAAGAAAATCTAAATCTTCTTTGGGCTTTTCTTTTCTATTCTTCTTCTCCACCATCTTGGAATTGTGAATTATACAAATTCGCATAAAATCCATTCTTTTCTAGTAATTCCTCATGTGTTCCTTGTTCTACAATATCTCCCTCATTCATAACCAAAATTACATCCGCATTTTTTATAGTAGATAATCTGTGAGCAATAATGAAACAAGTTCTTCCTTTCATCAAATTATCCATAGCAGCTTGAATTTGTTGTTCTGTTCTTGTATCAATGGAACTGGTAGCTTCATCTAAAATTAAGATTTCTGGATTTGCTAAAATAACTCTGGCAATGGTTAGTAATTGCTTTTGTCCTTGCGAAATATTGCTCGACTCTTCATCAATTACCATATCATATCCCTTAGGCAAGGTTTGGATAAAGTGATGCACATGGGCAGCTTTTGCTGCTTCAATCACTTCTTCATCTGTCGCATCAGGCTTACCATATTTGATATTTTCTTTAATCGTACCACCAAATAGCCATGTATCTTGTAATACCATACCAAACATCTTTCTAAGTTCTCCACGGTTGAAGTCTTTAACATTATGTCCATCTACTAAAATAGCACCTTGATTCACATCATAAAATCTCATGAGCAACTTAACCATAGTGGTTTTTCCAGCACCTGTTGGACCAACAATTGCCACCTTTTGACCATCTTTAATCGTTTGATTAAAGTCATGAATAATGATTTTATCTTCGTTATATCCAAATTGTACATGGTCAAAAGTTACATTTCCTTTTAGTCCTTCTGTTTTTACTGCCCCTTCAATTTCTTGTACTTCTTCTGGTTCTTCTAAAAACTCAAAAATTCTTTCAGAAGCTGCTACCATAGATTGTAGCATACTAGAAATTTGCGCAATTTGGTTAATTGGTTGTGTAAATTGCTTGTTATATTGTATAAAGGACTGAATATTACCAACTGTAATTCTTCCTTGTACTGCTAGGTATCCTCCTAAAATAGCAACACCTACATATCCCACATTTCCTGTAAACATCATAATAGGGTGCATTAAACCTGACATAAATTGTGATTTCCAACCAGAATGATATAGTTCCTCATTCATTTTGGTAAATTGGTGAATGGCTTTTTCTTCTCCATTAAACACCTTTACAATATTATGCCCACCATATACTTCTTCTACTTGACCATTTACATGACCTAAATAATCTTGTTGTGCTGTAAAGTATTTCTGTGATTTCTTTACAATAATGCTTACCAAAACTGCTGAGATTGGTAAAATGATAAGGGACACCAATGTCATGGTCCAACTAATGGATAACATCATTATCAAAATACCAATAATGGTACAAATCGCTG
The DNA here is from genome assembly GCA_910589185.1 of uncultured Clostridia bacterium. Lineage (GTDB taxonomy): Bacteria > Bacillota > Clostridia > TANB77 > CAG-508 > CAG-273. The sequence continues at coordinate 51,170 of CAJUSU010000007.1, read as the reverse complement.
TAATAATTTGTGTAATACTTTGGTTCATGTTTTGTGAAAAAGTATCTACGTCATTCGTGATAACAGATAATACTTCTCCATTCGTTCTCTTATCAAAGTATTTCATTGGTAATTTATTGATTTTTCTAGCAATATCATTTCTAAGTCGATAAGTTAAATTCTGTGATACACTTGTCATGGTAAAACTTTGAATAGCAGAGAACAATACACTGATGGTGTATAGTCCTAGTAGGGTTAATAAGATTCCCCCTACCTTTCCAAAGTCAATTCCCGTTCCTCCTGAAATCTTGCTGACAATCCCATTAAAAATTTCAGTAGTTGCATTTCCCAAAATCTTAGGACCTACAATGGTAAAAATCGTACTACCAATCGCAAAGATGAGTACAATGATGAGTTTCCATTTATAGTCTTTTAAATAATTTCTCATTAACTTTCCAACAGTGCCTTTTACATCTTTTGCTTTTTCTCCTGCGCCCATACCTCCTCTTGGTCCAGGCCCCATTCTCATTTTAGGAGGTTTTTGTGGAGTTTGCATATTTTCATTCTTGTTTTCTTCCATTATTCCAATTCCTCCTTCGATAATTGTGATAACGCAATTTGCTGGTAAACTTCACAATTTTTCATCAATTCTTGGTGTGTTCCAATACCTGCAATATTGCTATCATCTAGTACAATAATTTTATCTGCGTGTAAAATCGTGTTAATTCTTTGTGCTACAATAATCACTGTCTTATTTTCCGTCTTTTCTCTCAAAGCTTCTCTTAATTTGCTATCAGTTTTGTAATCTAGTGCTGAAAAACTATCATCAAACACAAATATTTCTGGGTCTTTTGCTACTGCTCTTGCAATAGATAAACGTTGTTTTTGTCCTCCTGATACGTTTGACCCCCCCTGTGCAATTTCAGAAGCATATTTATTTTCTTTTTGTTCAATAAATTCTGTTGCTTGTGCAATTTCAGCAGCTAATTTCATTTGTTCATCTGACATAGTTTCATCACTATATTTGATATTAGACTCAATCGTTCCTGAGAATAGCACACCTTTTTGTGGAACAAATCCGATAATATCTCTTAACTCTTTTTGTGTTACCTCTTTGACATTCACTCCGTCAATTAGCAATTCTCCTTTGGTAACATCATAAAAACGAGGTATCAAATTCACAATCGTAGACTTCCCGCTTCCTGTACTACCAATAATAGCCGTCGTCTGTCCCGGTTCTGCTGTAAAGTTAATATCTGTTAACAAGTCCTCATCAGCATCTGGATAGCGGAATGATACATCCTTAAATTCTACTAAGCCTTTTTTGCTACTATCAAAATGTTTTGGGTCTTTTGGGTCTTGAATACTGTTTTTCTTTTCTAATACTTCATTAATACGTTTCGCAGACACCCCTGCTCTTGGTAGCATAATGGATATCATAGAAATCATTAAGAATGCCATAATGATTTGCATGGTGTATTGTAGAAATGCCATGATATCTCCTACTTGCATAATACCATCTTCAACATTGTGCCCACCTACCCAAATCGTAAGTAGTGAAATGCAGTTCATAATGAGCATTAAAATAGGCATCATTAAGTTCATTGCATTATTGACAAATTTATAGGTTTTGGTTAAGTCTTGATTTGCATTGTCAAAACGTTTTTCTTCTCTTTTTTCTGTATGAAAAGCCCTAATAACTGGAATACCAGTCAACATTTCACGTGCTACCAAATTTAACTTATCAATCAAATCTTGTAACTTTTTAAATCTTGGCATTGCAATGGCAAATAAAATACCTACAATGAGTAAAATAGATACAATTGCTACACCAATAATCCATGCCATAGAGTTATCGCTATTGGCTAATACCTTGAAAAATCCACCAATTCCGATAATAGGCGCATATACGACCACTCTAAATAGCATAGAAATAAGCATTTGAATTTGTTGAATATCATTAGTGCTACGTGTAATTAAAGAAGCTGTTGAAAATTCTTTAAATTCACTTGTAGAAAAGCCTAATACTTTTTTGAAAATTTTATCTCTTAGCGTTCTTCCTAATCTTGCAGCTACTCTAGAAGACAATAGCATGATAGTAATACCTGTTGCCATACTAGCAAAGGCTACTCCTAACATTTGAATACCTGCCCAAACAATATAGTTATTTTGATAACTGTCTGTATTAATTCCAATTGCTTGATATTCTTCTTTAATCGTCGCCACCGCAGCTTGCTCAATAATGCTTTCTGGCATTTGATCCATTTGCTTGGTTGCTTCTTCTATGATTGGTCCCATTAGGTTGTTACTAGCGCTAGCCTGCCCTAATATTTGGTTAATTTCTTGTTCATTAGTTGCCTTTTTATTTAATACTGAGGTATCAGTTTGAACTGGGCTCATATCTAACTGTAACATTGCCTTCATTAATTCTAATACACTAGCATCTTGATATTGCGCTTGCATAGTATCTGGCAAATTAGTAAGCATGGATTGTTTTAATCCTTCTGCCATTTCGCCCTCATCTAAATTCTTCAAAATCATCAAAGGCTTTGCCATTTGGCTACTTAAAGTATCTATTTCTTCCTCTTTTAAATTTTTACGAAGGTATAACTCCTCTGTCTCTAATTTAGGATATTTCTTCACATATTTGTCATACTCTTTTTTTGATAGACTTTCTTTAGAAATTAGAGTATATCCTTCTAAGATTTCTCTATCGTCCTCAGTAAATAACAGTAAATCTTCCATTGTAGATTTACGAATTACCTCTGGACTACTGTTTTCAATTCCACCTTGTTGAATACCGAATGTTGACTATTTTTGAGGTATAATCAGGCAAGGCTAAATCTGCCATTGCTTGAAGTCCCAAAAATAAAACAATAATGATAACTGATATCCATGAAGCTTTTAAGTTTTTTAATACTTTGAACATTTTATCCTCCTTGTTTATTATTTTATCTATTCATCACTTTATTGTGACAGTTGCTTCTCAATAATAAAAGCTGTCAAAACGACATACTGGTTATTATAACACGGTATGTCGTTTTTTGTTAACCTTTTTCACATACTTTTCACATTTCTTGTTCTACATTTTGAATATCTTGTTTTCTATATGCTTCTGGCTTTAGTCCGAATTTGTCTTTCATCCAATATAATACAATTGCCAAAATAGCAGTAAATACAATTCCAATGACTAAAAAACTATTTCTTGGGTTCATTACTTCTAGCAAATAACTACAAACCATCGCAATTGCAAAGGAAGAGACACTCTTGATAAAGTCAAAGGTTGTTGCTATTTTTACTCTCATTTCTGGTGTTGCAAAACTTTTTAAGTATTTTTGATATAAAATGTCGTAAGGCGACTGTAAGGCATATTGAATGGCAAAAAATACTAATAAAATGCCAAGTATTGCTTCCTTTGGAAGTTGACAATACACCCCTATGATTCCTATCATAACAAATGTAATGACATATATTAGCCCTATAAAAGTTAATGCTTTATTTCTAAATTTCTGGTGAATAATTCCTTGCAAACTTGCTGTAACTCCTGATAAAATAGTTAAACTCGCTATAATTATCGCAAAAAATTGTGCTGGTATTTGTAAATCGTCTAACAAACTTTCTCTTAATGTATATGAGGCATAAACTAATCCATAGAAAAAGAAAGTAAATACCATAATCGCTTGTAATCTTCTAGAATGGAAAATAAATTGAAAAGCAGTTTTGATGTCTTGAAAATACCCTTGTATTCTTCCTTTTAGTGTTTCTACCTTTTCTTCTTTTATTTCGCAAATTTCTTTGAAGCAAGTGGACATTGCTATTGCTATCACCGTAAACATCAAGCAAATCATCATTGGAATATATCCATTTATCACAAATAGAAATCCTGTAAGCATAGAAGTGATACCATCTAAGAAATAATAATTTCTTGCTCCTTTTTCCTCTATTTTAGAGAAAATTCCTTTTCCTTTCTTATCTGGTACAGAATCATATAGCAAATTGGTTTCTGCTACATTCTTAATCGCAAATGCAAATGCCATAAAGGCATAAGAGAGTATCACCATTGGAATGCCATTTGATACAATTAAAATAACAATACTAATAGATAAACTGAAATTACCAACAATTAAACTTTTCCTTTTTCCTAGTTTATCAATAATCGTTAAGCCCGGCATTTGAAAAATCAATTTTAAAAATGGATAAATAGCATCTGTCAACATTACTTCTGCTGGACTCATTCCTTTCGTTTGAACCAAAAATACAAATGCAATAGCATAATAAAATAATAAGTCCCAGGCACACATTTTATAAAATGGATATAAACGTGCATTGTATTTTCTTTCTTGAATGGTTACCTTTTTAACTGGCTTTACCTTATCTTCTACTTCTTTCACTTTTTATCCCTCATTTGTTTATAGATTTCATAAATTTGTATCCAAGAATAAACTCTTTCTATCTCTGGTACTTCTACTCCTTGATTTGCAATAGTAGTATATAAAAGGGTTTTAATATTTCCTCCGTTTACTCTTTTACAATGCTGAATACTATCATCAATAAATAAGTCTATTTTTTCATTTTGTGCTGCTATCAGCTTGTCCTTTGCATTTAAAATAAATTTATCATATGGAATGTCATTTTTATTTAGCCATTCTTTTGACTTTGTTTCTATGGTATTGTCATTTGGTAATACCTCATACCTAGAAGTTATGATGATTATTTGGTTTCCTTCTTCTTTTAATCTATGGATAATCTCAGGAGCATATGGCTTTGGTCTTGCTTCTGTTACTGTTTGCATGAATATCTTTTCCCAAAATAAATTGGTTTGTTCTTCTGTCCAATGAGGATACATTTCTTCTATATAATTGTGATTTTCTTTTTTACCATAACTTTGTACTTTTCCACTGTTTCCTAGTTCCTCTATATCAAATTTTTGTGAAAATGGAAATACTAATTCACAAGATTCAGATAAAGTGTCATCTATATCAATTCCTATATTCATTTTTTTCTCCTCCGTTTTGATTATTTTAACATACTGAAAATTATTTTTAAATAGACTTGTACAAAAAATTTTTTTAACATATACTACCTATATAAATGATATATAGGAGTTTATTTATGAAGCCTTTATTTGAAAATAGAACAACCTTATCGAAGAATGTTTATATAGAATTATTAGCTTTTCAACAAAAGAAATTTGGCTGGAAATACACAATGTATACTGCCATTTTTTCTCTTTTATTTATCTTGCTTATTTCTTTTTTATTTGCTAATCATTATTTCGCTCATGGCTTAATCCTCTTCATTATCTTTGCTTGCTTTTCAGCTTACCAGTTCATTCAACCTACTCGCAAAAATACAAAGGAATTTTATAGTGATAAAGTACAACATAACCTAGTCAATACTTATTCTTTTTTTGAAAATTATTTTGTTATAAAAAATACAATGGGAAGTGATAAGATTTTTTATCATAAATTATATAGAGTTTTTGAAACAGAAAACTATTTTTATCTTTATTTAGATAAGACGAATATTTTGGTATTAAATAAATCTGGATTTTTATTAGGAGCGACTCAAGATTTTAAAGAGTTTATAAAACATAAAATGTGGTTGAAATTTAAAGAGTTTTAATCTGATAGAAATTTGTTATTTAAATTTTGTTTTGAACTAAGGATTCTAGAGAGTATAACTGTATTATCTTGTATTTTATAGAATATAAGCCAGTGCTTCATGATTAAATAATGATAATTTGTATTTTGATACACTGGCATTCCTTCTGGAAAATAAGGCAAAATAGAAAGCGTTTGTAATAGCTTAACTTGAAACTGATAAGAAGCAATTGGATTTTGCAATTCATATAAGATATAAGCTGTAATATTTTCAACTTTTCTTGCAAAATCCTCACGATAAGTTACCTTATATCTTTTTTTCATGAATTAAATTTCCAAACATAATCTCAAACGCTTCTTCTTCTGAAAGATATTTTACCTTTCCTTCTCTTTCTTCTCTTTCACATTCTTCAAGTTCTTTATCAATAAATTCTTCTAATTCTTTACTAAATTTCATGGTATCCTCCTTTGTTTTTATACATAATATTTTTTACTCTATATTTATTATTAACATATTGTTTTACAAAATGCAACAAAATTCGTTCGACATTTTCCGACATTTAACTTTTTTTCTTTATTCTCTAGCACTAAAATCATTTTATTTTTAAAAAACTTTTGTTTGACATTTCTTGATAAAAGTATTATATTATTTATGCGAACATTTGTATTTATTGTTTAAGTGACACACTACCAAATTGTTCGTCATAGCTTTATAGAAATCAAATAAAAGGAATGATAACAATGGACATAGAAGAAAAATTACAAATCTTAGCAGACTCTGCTAAATATGATGCTTCTTGCAGTTCTTCAGGAAGCAGACGAAAAAACACACCTGATGGAATTGGAAATGGAGATGTCTCCGGTATTTGCCATAGCTGGGGTGCTGATGGTAGGTGTATTTCTTTGCTTAAAATTTTGATGACCAATAGTTGTATGTATGATTGTAAGTATTGTGTCAACCGTTGTAGCAATAGTAGGAAAAGGGCCACTTTTACTCCAAAAGAAATTGCAGATTTGACAATTGGATTTTATAAAAGAAATTATATTGAAGGGCTTTTCTTAAGTTCTGCGGTAATTAAATCTCCTAATTACACTATGGAACAAATGATACAAGCCATTACAATTTTACGAAATGAATATCACTTTAATGGATATATTCACGCTAAAACTATTCCCGGTTGTAGTCAAGAATTGATTGACAAACTTGGTGTTTTAGTCGACCGTATGAGCATTAATATAGAACTTCCCTCTCAAAATAGTCTACAATTATTGGCACCTGATAAGTCTAAAGAAAACATTGTAAAGCCAATGAGTTATATTTCTAGTCAACTTAGTGATAGTGCCCAAAGACTGTTACCTAATAAGAAGAATTGGTCTTTTACACCAAATAGTATGCTTCCTAGTGCTAATACTACGAAGCCTAAAATAAGAAACTTTGTGCCTGCTGGTCAAACAACTCAATTAATTGTTGGTGCTACGCCTGAGAGCGATTTGAAGATTATAAAACTATCAGAAAGTTTGTATCAAAAATTCCGCTTAAAAAGAGTGTATTATTCTGCTTATGTTTCGGTAAATGAAGACTCCCTTCTTCCTACTTTAGAAAGACCACCTTTATTAAGGGAAAACCGAATTTACCAAGCAGACTGGCTACTTCGCTTTTATGGCTTTAGTGCTGATGAGTTATTAAATGAACAAAATCCTAATTTTAATACTTTATTAGACCCAAAATGCGATTGGGCTTTAAGACATTTGGAACATTTCCCAGTTGAGATTAATTCAGCAGATTATGGAACTTTATTAAGAGTTCCTCGGAATTGGTGTGATTTCTGCAAAAAGAATCTTACGTGCTAGAAAAGGTTGCCACTTACAATTTGAACATCTAAAAAAATTAGGTGTAGTGTTAAAACGTGCTCGTTATTTTATTACTTGTGATGGGAAATATTATGATGCTATCCAAAAATTTAATGATAGTTTTATTTCTGAGAATTTAATTTATTTAGAAAGAAAACGGTTTGCCTCTTCCTAGTTATGTACAGACTTCTTTATTCGATACATTAGAACCTACAAAGGAGGATAAAATAAAATGCTTGACAGGTGCTTTGTAAATTTGAATTATCCCATTTTAGAAAATCAGGTTTATCTATATGATGGTACTTTTGATGGTTTGCTTACCATTGTTTTTGAATGTTATTTGCAAAAGAATATTCCTAGTAATATTGTTCCTGAAACAGACTATATTTCTAGTTTCTTGGAACAACCAAAGCATATTATTACAGATGAGGTAAAAGCAAAACGTATTTGGAATGGAATTTACCATTCCATCTCATATACCGCACTTTATGATTGCTACTATTCTTTTCTATCTTGCCAAAAAGGTAAAGAAATGCTAATTTTGAAATACCTATTACATGGTTTTATGGTTGGTTCTCGTATTAGTAATCAACTCTCTATTGATTATGTGATACGGTATTACTAAGCTTCGAAAAAATGTATTTGGCGAAGCTCACCGTTTAAAAGGGTTAGTTCGATTATGCGAGGTTGAAAATAACCTATGGTATGCTCAAATTCACCCTGATAATAACATAATAGAACAAGTAGGACAATTTTTGATGAAGCGTTTTCCAAAACAAAATATCATTTTGCATGATCAAAATAGAAATTTAGCTTTTCTATATAATTGTCAAAATAAGGACGATTATGAAATTGTACAAGTACCTAATCATTTTAAAGTAAACTCCTTTTCTAAAGAAGAACTACAATTTCAAAAATTATGGAAAACATTTTTTGAAACAATTGCTATTAAGGAAAGAACCAATAGTAGATTGCAAATGCAATATATGCCTAAAAAGTATTGGAAGGATTTGGTTGAAATGCAAAGCTCTAAATAGAAAATTCCCTCTTAGTCTAATATTCTAAGAGGGATATTTGTTTTAACTGTTATTATCATCTTTACTCTTATACATTTTAATCATATCTTTCAAAGTTACTCTACTGCCGTAATTCAAAATCGCATTAGAATAAATTTTAATAGATATATTCGCAATAATTAAAATGGTAACCACTAATACTGCAATTGAGATAGCTATTTGGCTAGGTGTTGCAATTCCCATCATAATTCTAAATGGCATACAGAATGGTGAGGAAAATGGGAATATGGAAGCAAATACATTTAGGTCGCTAGTAGGGTTCATCATGGTAAAATAGGATAAGTAAAATCCTACTACTGCCACAATAGCAACTGGTCCATTAGCAGTTTGTACATCTTCTGGTTTGCTGACTGTTGAACCTGTTAAAGCATATAGCAAAGCAAAAGTAGCATAACCTAAAATAAAATATAGAACTGTGAAAACTCCAAGCGTAGGTGTAATTTGTGACATATCTAACACTGCTTCTAAAACGCCTTCAGGTAAGCAATATTTTGCACAAACAAGTGCTACGGTCACAATCACAATTACTTGTATAAATCCAACAATTCCAATACCGATTGTTTTTCCAAGTACTATTGTTCTAGGTTTTGTTGAAGTTACTAATGTTTCCATAATTTTTGAAGTTTTTTCTGTTGTAATAGAAGCTGATACTTGATAAGCACAGAAGTAAATTGCATAGAACAATACTAATGATAAAAGCATAATGGCAAATACATTACCTTTTACTTCTTGCTCTGCTGTTTGTTTGAAGCTAAATTCAAACTCTGGGCTTAAACTCGCAAGTTGTTCTTCAGATAAATTTAATTTTGTTAATTGCAAATTCGTATATAGATTCGTAAATGTATTTCGCAAACTTTCTGGCACTTCTGTCATCATAGTTGCATCTTCTACAATATATGTCATTTGAATTTTATCATTTACTTTATCAATCATGATAGCATCTTCGATTTCATCGTTTTCAATCTTTTCTTTGATTTCTTCGAAACTTACTTCTTTATTCTCAATAATAAAGTCATATCCTAAATCTAAAGAATTCAAACTATTTAAAGTTCCTTCATAAATATTTTTGCTATCTACTACTAATTCTTTAGCAGTACCATTTCCGCCTTCTTCTCCTTCGCTGTCAAAAGAAGATAAAATGTTTGGAATATTAAATCCTACTACAATCATAATTAAGATAATTAAATTAGATATTAAAAAGGTTTTCTTTTGAAACATATCTTTAATAGTATAAGAAGCTACTGTCCATAAATCTTTCATTATTCTTCACCTACCTTTTCAATAAAAATATCATGTAAACTTGGTTTCATAATCTCAAACTTTTCTACTTTGATGTGATTTTGAGCAAGAATATCAAATAAACGATATCCGTCTTCTTCTCCTGAAATATTAATGATATATTCGTTATTCTTACTGTTATAAATCTCAAGATTTGCTTGTTTGATTAAGTTATCTACATTTTCTGCTGTACTTAAAGACAACCTATTAGCTGCATATTGCTCTTTGATTTCTTTTAAGTTTCCTTGTAATACTGTCTTCCCTTTATTTAATATCAATACATCTGATGCAAATTCTTCGATAGAATGCATTTGATGGCTAGACATAATAATATAGGTTCCTTTTTTGATGAGTTCTAAAATAACATTTTTTAGAAGTTCTGTATTGACTGGATCTAATCCACTAAAAGGCTCGTCTAATACTAGTAATTCTGGGTCATGTAAAATGGCCGTAATAAACTGAATTTTTTGTTGATTTCCTTTTGATAATTTTTCTGGCGTCATTTGCAAATATTGCTCAACTTCTAATCTTTTTGCCCAATATTGCATCCTCTCTTCTGCTGTTTCTTTTTTCATGCCTTTTAATTTGGCAAAATACATTAATTGGTCATGTACTTTTGTTTTTGGATAGACTCCTCTTTCTTCTGGCAAATACCCAAAATTAACATGCTTTCTTTGTACTTCTTTTCCATTCCAAGTAATTTCTCCACTGTCTTTTTTCAAAATTCCCAAAATCATACGAATAGTCGTTGTTTTACCAGCACCATTTGTTCCCAAAAGTCCATATACACCTGGCTTTTGAATCTCAAAATTGATATTGTCAACTACTTTTTTCGTACTAAAACTTTTATCTACATTTTTTACGATTAGTCCCATTTAAAAAGCTCTTCCTTTCCTTAAATTTTTATTAATTATATACATAATTTAGCTTGAAATCAAGCATACTAATAGCAATAATTATTTAGATTTTCTTAATTTTGTCAAAAGTTGACATTTTATGTAATTAATGTTATAATTAATTAGTTAAATCAAGAGATAAAAGGAGGATTTTTTATGGCTGATAATATGATACGCGTTTTCGGACATACAAATCCAGATACTGATTCTATTTCTTGTGCTATCACTATGGCAAATTTGCAAAATCAACTTGGTCGTGAAGCGCAAAGTTTTCGTTTAGGAGAAATTAATAAAGAAACGCAATATGCTTTAAATACTTTCGACTTAAAAGAGCCTGAGCTTCTTTCTAATATAGATAGTAATACAAATGTTATTATGGTAGATAATAATGAGTTTTCTCAAAGTTTACCTGGAATTGAGAATGCACACATTCAAATGGTAGTTGATCATCATAGATTAAATTTACAAACAGCAGAACCTGTTTATTGCATTGCTGAGCCTGTTGGTTGTGCTTCTACCATTATGTATAAATTATATAAACAAGATGATGTATCTATCACACCTAAAATGGCAGGAATTATGCTTAGCGCCATTATTTCAGATACCTTAATGTTTAAATCACCAACTTGTACAGAACAAGATAAAATAACTGCTGAGCGTTTAGCAAAAATTGCAGGAATTAATTTATACGATTATGGATACAAATTATTAGAAGCTGGTACTGATATCAGCAATTTTACTGGTTTAGAAATTATTAATGTAGATTCTAAAGATTTTAAACATAATGATTTAAAACTTACTATTTCTCAAATTAATAGCTCTAATTTAGAAGATGTTTTTAAGAGAAAAACTGAAATAGAACAAGCAATTGAGCAAAGAATTCAAGAAGAAAAGATAGACTTATTTATCTTTTTAGCAACTGATATTTTAGAAGCAAATTCTAAGGTAATTGTTTTAGGTAATAGAACTGATATTTTCGAGAAAGCATTTAATACAAAACTAATTTCTAATACTACTTTATTAAAAGGAATGGTTTCTAGAAAAAAACAAATTCTGCCAGCTATTATTGAAACATTAGAACAAAAAATTCGAATATAAATGATTTAGTATAAATTTAAAGTGAACCTATAGCGAGGTTCACTTTTTTGTTGCATTTCTTCTTATTTTATTTTATAATAAATATAGATTTACTTTTGCGGGTATAATTTAGTGGTAGAATGTCATGCTTCCGACCTGATAGCGCGGGTTCAATTCCCGCTACCCGCTCCAATTAATATACTAAAAAATGCTGATTAAAAAATCAGCATTTTTCATCTTTCCACACTTCATTAATATGTTGTGTTAATGCCATAACAAAGGCATCTCTGGTTAAATCAATTCTGTTAATTACCTCATGTGTCAAGAAACTTATTCCTCCTATTGAGCTTCTCAAATCATTTTTCTCGAATATTTTATCCATTACTTTTCCTAAGTCTGTTGAAATAATTTCTTCTACATATTTATCAGGTACTGGAAATGCTGGGCTTGTTCCCCAACTTTCATATCCTTTATCGTCTTTTATCACAGCAATATTAATAATTACCCATTTTCCTAATAGGTTTGTAATTCCTGACTCTATCCCTAGAAAATATCTTGCATCTATATTATTCTCTTTTGCATATTTTATTAAGTTGTCTACACGATTTCTAGCTCCTTCATATATCTCATGATTAACTGGCTCCTCACTAACATCAGAAGAAACTGGTATTCCTTGTATGTCAATGTCATCAAAATATTTTTCTAATGCTTCTTTTGCTCCTTGTATTTTTCCTGGATTTTTTGTTCCTATTAAAATCTTCATTTTTACCTCTTTTACTTTTAATTTTAAATTTTATAACTTTTTCTTATTATATATTAATACTTTTATTTATACAATATCTTCTTCATATAATTCCCCTTCAAATACTGTAACTGCTGGTCCTGTCATATATACATGGTTATCTTCTTTTCTCCATTCTATTTGAAGTTCTCCTCCTAATAGCTCTACCCTTGCATTTCTATCCACCATATCATTTAGTACCCCTGCTACAATGCTGCTGCATGCACCGGTTCCACAAGCTAGTGTTTCTCCTGTTCCTCTTTCCCACACTCTCATTTTAATATGTTGTCTATCTTCTACTTTTATAAATTCTACATTCGTTTTGTTTGGAAACTTTTCATACTTTTCTATTTCTTTTCCATATTTGTCCACATTAAACTCTTCTACATTTTCTACCATAATTACAGCATGTGGATTTCCCATAGAAACACAAGTGGCAAAAAACTCTTTATCTATTGCTTTTATTTTTAAATCCTTTACTGGCATTTCATTACTTACTACAGGAATTTTATCAGCCTCTAATACTGGTTCTCCCATATCTACAGTTATGGTCTCTGCTTTCCCATTTTTGATATTTAATTCTAATTTTTTGATGCCTGCTAATGTTTCAATTGTAACCTGTGTTTTATTGGTTAGTCCCTTATCATATACAAATTTTCCTACACATCTTATTCCATTTCCACACATTTCCGATTCACTGCCATCTGGATTAAACATTTTCATTTTAAAATCTGCCACATTGCTTTTATCAATTAGGATCAATCCATCTGATCCAATCCCCCAATTTCTGTTACTAATTATTTTTGTTAAAGAAGATACATCTTTTATCTTTTGATTTGTTGCGTCTATATATACATAGTCATTTCCTAAGCCCTGCATTTTGGTGAACTTTAACATTTCATTGCCTCCTTATTTTGCTATATTTTATGTTCTAGTTCTTAAAAATGCTAATAGTATTTTTATCACTATAAACCATAAAAGCGAAAGTAAATTTTACCTTTACTTCCGCTTTTTACTTATTTCATTAATGTCTATCTTGAATGTCTGCCTCTAGGTCTTCTTGGACCATCTTCATCATCATCTTGAGTATTGAAGAATTCGTCTAACGTTGCATTTCTAGAGCTTCTTGTTTCACTTTCTTCTTGTTCATCATCTTCTTCTAATTGTTCCTCATCTTCATAATTTGCAAATCTTCTACCACCTATCCCATCTTGCTTATCACTTCTTATTTTAATATCGTCATCTTCTAAAAACTCTTCTTCATAATCATCTTCTCTATTAGCTCTATGACGGCGAACTACTACTATAATCGCAATAAGAACAACTGCTACAGCAATTCCAATTAAGATATATAACGAAATATTTTCTTCTTCTGCTGCCTTTTCCATTACTTCTGCTGGTACATTTACTTTAATTTGATAAGTAGCTGTCTCATTTCCATCAGCTGAAGTTAGAAGAATAATAATAACATTTTCTCCTTCTTTAAAATCTTCATTTCCTGAAATTTCAACAGTTGCATCTGCTTGACTTGGTGTAGCAGTAATGTCTAATTTCTCTACATAGCTTGTTAAATCTAAATCATAAGAATATACATCTGGTTTAAAAGTTGACTCAAAATCTACTCTTTCAATAATTAATTCTGATAATTTTAGTCCTGTATCAATTTCTGTTCCTTCACCTTTTGTAACAGTAATAAAGTAAGTTCTTGTTGTTTCATCTTCTGCTGTTACTTTTACTTTAATGATATTGTCTCCCTCTTTTAGTCCTTTATTGCCTTCAATAGCTACTTTTGCCTTATTATCCTCTGCTTTTGCATTAATTTTTAATTCGTCTACATCTCCATCTACATGAGCTGTATATTGTGTTGTATCTTTACTAAAGCTAGGTGTCATATCTATTCCATCTATTTTTAAAGAAGAAAGATTTTTGTTACTTGATTTTTCATCATCTTTATTGTCATCTTTGTTATCGTCTTTCTTGTCGTCTTTAGGTTTTGTATATGTAATTAAGCTGCTTGCTATATATTTTGTACTTCCTTGGTAAGTAACTCTATACCAAGTATATCCATTTACAGTTTCGGTTGATGTTCCTGTTAAAGTTAATTCAGTATCTTTTGATACTGATGTAGCACTGCTAGATGTTGACCAACTAGAACGCAAATTGCAATCTCCTGTTGTATAAACTTTTTGATTTGTGCTTTTAAATGTTGGTGTCTTTGTAGTATTACTTCCTGATGAGCTAGATCCGTTTGAAGAACTGCTACTACCAGAATTTGAACCTCCAGTTGTTTTTTCATTAACAGTTACCGAAATCGTTCTACTTCCTGTAACTGGTTGAGGTTCAGCTGAATTATCTCCTACATCTGATGCAGTAATTGTAATCTTTGCACTTCCTTTTTTTACAGCTGTGAGTGTAATCGTTGTACTACCATTAACCCATGTAGACGTAGAACTTACTTTAACAACATTAGAATTTGATGAACTAATTGTGAATTGTCCTTCACAATTAGTAGTAGTAATATTAAAAGTGGTACTTCCTCCCTCTGTTAAAGTTGCTGATGTCTTTGACACGCTAAAACTTCCTTTAGCAGCTAACGATGTACTTGAAAGTAACATGACAAAGCATAAAATTGCTATTAACCCTATAAATTTCTTTGTTTTCTTCATTTTATCCTCCTAATTTATATCAATGGTTGAAGTACCCATAATATAATTTTTTATTTTCATATAGTCTGTTGCTTTAATATTATTATCATTATTTACATCAGCTGCAATTTTCTCTACATCAGTTAATTTAGATACTCCCATAATATAATTCTTTATTTTCATATAGTCTGTTGCTTTTACTTCTCCGTCTCCATTAGTATCCCCCTTAACAATAGCAGTATAACTTTTTCCATTTGCAGTAATAGTATATCCTGTTCCTACTTTGGCATTATTCGCTATTGTAGTATTTCCCTTTTTTACTACTATATTAGAAGAGTACAATGATTTTAAGTTTTCCACTGTAAGGTTTGGCACACATACAATATTACCATTTTTATCATCTACTTCATATCTTTGATTCAATGATGCTATCCATGGTTCTCCACTACTCTTATCTTGTCTAACACAATATCCTATTACACCTGAAGATGTTACTACTTTATCCCAAAGATATCCTTCTGCACTTGATATATTTTTTTCTGCCCTAAATAGCTGCGTTCCTTTTGTTACTGTAGCTATAATATTATTTTTTGAAGTTGTTGGCTCTTTTCTAATATTTAATCCATCTGTGCAAACTACTTTTACATAATCGTACTTTGAACTATTCTCATCATATAGAGCAATATTTGGATTTTTTGAATTTCCTACTGCAACATATCCATAAGTGTTGTCACTTAATCTTAAGCGATACCAGTTTTCTTCATCTAAATTAGGATACTTATTTTTTTCTACTACAGTTACTATCTGCCCTGGCGCAATATACGATACAACTGCTGTTCCTGTTTTTCCCGGTCCATTTCTCACTTCTGTACTATTTAATACAATATCTTTTTCATTGCAATTACTCTGTAATGATAAATTATTTAGTCTATCTCTAATAGCATATCCTTTTCTTCCATCTGATAGAACTACTTTATCCCAATAGTAGTTATTTTCCTTTTTCTGTGCATATTCAATTCTAAGTAATTTAACTCCTTTTTTGAGTGTTGTTATTGTTTTTGTATTTGTTCCTTTTCCTTCTCTAATATTTACTTCTCCATTGGTTTGCACATCTTGTGTTACAATGGTTGCTTTTCCTGGTTCTGGGCAATTATAGGTTGGCATATTTTTATATACTGGAATTTTAAATTTCATCTTAGCATTTCCTGATAGCATTCCCATTTCAGAATAGCCATTCTTTACAGATAATCCCTCATTTTTACTAGCTACTACATTTGTCATATACTGATGACCATAATAGCCATCTCCACCATCTACTACATCAAATTTTTGAAGGTATAAAGTATCTTGTCCTATACTAATATAATTCTTAGCCAGTAGCTGAGCACCTCCCATAATAGATTTCTCAGGATCTGTCCAACCGTAACTTTTAGCACTTTTTAAAGCATTTAATACAATATTGCTTCCAAATGCTCCCCAGTTAAAATAGTTATAATATCCCTTATAGGAATTGCCTTCTTCATCTTTTCCTGTCCATGTGCCACTAATAATATTGCTTGTTCCACTTGTTCCTTGTTCTTGGCGAATTCTGGAGGCTAAATGATATGGGCTAATATTATATTTCTTTGCTGCTTCCATAATAATGTCGATACCTGTTTTATCTAAAGTGTGCTTCTTTCCTTTTGTATCATAGTAAGTCATTTTATTTTGCATATACTTACAATCAGAAAGTATTTGTTCTACACCTGCTCTGGTTTGATTAGTAGTATCATAAGTTAATTGTTCAAATTGAAAAATATAATTTTCATTTAAAGAATTTCTTGGATCTAGGTAATAAGCAACTGCTTCTGTAGATGCACAATACCAATTTGGTTCATATTGTGTACTCTTACATGTTGAACATCTCCATAAACTATTCGTTGATTGTATTAAACTTCTCCCATGCCTTGCCACTGATTCTGCTTTTACCACATCTGCCCAATTTAAACCTGTCTCTAAAATTTCAAATTCCCAATTAGGGTGTGCTTTTTGAAGAGCTTCTATCAATTCCTTATAGCCTGGATAGTTTGCAAATTTGCTACTATAAGCAGCATTGGATGGTCTTTCAAAATAGGTTAAAAATATAGAAATTAATAATATTATCATCAACAGTAAACCAACTAATTTTTTCATAATGAGTATATTATTTCCTCCTCGTTTGTGACATTTTTTTACAAAAATAGTATAACACTCTTACATTTCTCCGTCAATTAAAATCGAAAAAAGAAAGAAAAAAATGTGAACTTTTCTAAAAAGTTCACATAGAATTCACTTATGTTTAATTTATGGCTTTTAGTTTGCCTAAAATTATCTACTGCAGCAACCACAATTTGTGAATAATAATAAGAAAATGATGATAAAGAATAATATAGTGCTATCACCACATCCACATCCGCAACCACCAAATAAGTTGCTTAAAAATCCTCCATTATTACATCCACATCCGTTATTGCATCCACAATTATTGTTGCAAGCACATCCACAATCTCTGTCTTCTGGCATTTCTTTTTTCCTCCTTCTCTCAAAATGTTATATAATATAGTATGCAAAGAATAAATTTTGTGTTACACTATAATGGAATATAGAAAATTATACAGGGAGGTTCTTATGCCTGAAGTTGAACTTTTATCTCCTGCTGGAGATTTTGAATGTTTAAAAGCTGCTGTACAAAATGGCGCTGACAGTGTCTATTTTGGAACAGATAAATTTAATGCTAGATTTTATGCAACTAATGTAGGTTTAAATAGTTTAAAAGATGCAGTTTCTTACTGCAAACTTCGTAATGTTCACACACATTTAACTTTAAATACTTTAGTCAAAGATACGGAATTTGAAGATGCTGTCTCTTTAGCCAAAGAAGCTTATGAAGCAGGAATTGACGCCATTATCGTTCAGGATTTAGGTTTAGCCAAATATCTTATTGATAGGCTTCCTGACTTACCAATTCATGCAAGCACTCAAATGACTGCACATAATTTGGAAGGTGTTTTAGAATTAGAAAAATTAGGCTTTAAAAGAGTAGTTCTTGCCAGAGAACTTTCGATTAGTGAAATTGAATATATTTGTAACAATAGCAAAGTTGAAATAGAAACTTTTATTCATGGTGCCCTATGTATTTGTTACTCGGGTCAATGCCTGTTTTCTAGTGTTGTAGGCGGTCGTTCTCGGTAATCGTGGAAAATGTGCTGGTCCTTGTAGGCTTCCTTATGAGTTATTAGCTGAGAATAAAGAAAGTTCTACTAATAAGAAAACACTAACTTTAGATAAAGGTTACTTACTTAGCCCTAAAGATTTATGTGGTTTGGCACATATTCCTCGTTTAATTCAAGCTGGCGTAAAATGTTTCAAAATAGAAGGACGTATGAAAAATCCTGAATATGTTGCAACTGTTACTCGTATTTATCGTAAATATATTGACCTTGCTTTAAGTGAACAAGAATATGTAATTGATGAACAAGATGTTACTGATTTAATGCAAGTCTTTAACCGTGGCGGTTTTTCAAGTCGGACATTTAGATAATAACGCCAATCGAGAACTTATCTTCCCTGAAAAGCCAAATCATATGGGAATTTACTTAGGAACTGTACATAAATATAATAGTAATAAAGGACATATTACACTTTCATTAGAGGCTCCTTTGGACCTTGGAGATTCTGTCAGTCTTGAAAAAGAAAATGGTAGTTATTTAGTATCTGAACTAATGGAGAAAAATCAAAATATTAAAACCGCTGAAATTGGTCAATATGTTACGATTGGTAGAATGAAAGGCAAAATTGCTATTGGGGATAAGTTATATAAGGTAACCAATAAAAAGTTGATGGAAGAGGCTCGTCGTTCTTATCAAAATTGTGAGAATAAGAAAATCCCGTTGAATTGTAATGTGACTATCAAAAAAGATACTCCTATCCAAATGGAGCTATTTACCATTAACGAAACACATCCTTCTAGCATTTATCATCAGATTAAAGTAAAAGTAACTTCTGATATTGTGCCAACCGAAGCCTTAAAAACACCAATTAGTATGGAAAGAATTATTAAGCAAGTTTCCAAAACGAATAATACACCTTATACTTTTGAAAATATTACAGTGTACTTAGATGATGGACTCTATGTGCCAAGCATTAGTAGTTTAAATGAATTAAGACGAAATGCCTTAGAAGCTTTAGAAAAAGAAGTGGAAAAACGAATTTGCCGTAAATCTCCTTCATTGGATTTACCAACAGAAGAAGCCATTACTTATATCCCCAATTTAGAGCATCCTAAAATTTCTTTATTTTTAAGAGATTTACATATAGATTATGATTATACACAATTAGACAAAGATAAAATTGATAAAGTGTATTTATCTTTAAAATTATTTGTGGATAAGCAATATACCAGCATTATTGAATATTTGTCTGAACAATATAATCTATACATCTATTTACCAACTATTATTAAAGGAAATTACAAAAATATTATTTTGAATTCTTTTGATGATATTACCACAAGATTTTCTATCAAAGGGTTTGTGCTTTCTAATCTTGCTGATTTCGAATTTTTAAAGAAATACCAAGGAAAATATGAGTTCATTGGTAATTATTCTTTGAACGTATTTAATCATTATACTATGAAAGAATACAAAAAGCTTGGAATTGACCGCCTTACTTTATCAAGAGAATTAAATGAAGAAGGTTTAAAAGATATCTTGCAAACTTCTGATATCGATACAGAATTGATTGTTTATGGAAATCTTCCTATCATGGTATCTAATTACTGTTTCTTAGGAAAAACAAATCATTGCTATCCTGACTGTGGACAAAACTGTACCAAAATTTCTAAATACTACTTAAAAGATAGATTAGGATTTGAATTTAGAATTATACCAGATAGTTTTCAAACTGTTACTTTAATTTGTAATAGTAAAACACTTTCTATCAGTACAAAAAACTTGCCAATTACTTCTGTTAGACTAGATATGCTTGATGAAACCATTGAGCAAATAAAAGAGGCTATAAATAAAGCTTATATTCGTGAAAAATTGGAAGGTATGCAATATACCAATGGAAATTTGCATAGAGAAGTTTAAAGGGAGACTTAGGTTTCTCTTCTATTTTATCTATTTTCAGTAATCAGATGACTTATTATGTAAAATGTGATATAATAGTTATATCTTCGTTGGTACAGCGAAAACAAAAATGTACTAATATCATGATGGGAGGTAAGCAGAATGATGTATGAATACGCACCATGGGCAAAAGATACATTACATCGGATACTTGCTACTTCTTCCAAAAGTTTGCCTATTTTAGACATTCAATTTGGAGGAGCATGTAACCTAAACTGTATCTATTGCGACACACCAAGGTATGGAGCTCCTTGTCTACTTGACTTAGAGTCCATTGAAAAAATGATTAACAGTGGAAC